>CACMYW010000055.1:0-2001 GCA_902617955.1 uncultured SAR86 cluster bacterium | reverse complement strand
AATTCAAAAAATGCAGGGGGTACTTCATAATGTTGATCGTTTGCATCAGATGTTTTCTCAGCAATTGGGCCAGACTTAAGCTCATTAATTACTATTTGCTTTTCTTTTTCAATTGAAGCAGAACTTACTCGAGCAAGACTGATTTTTTTAATAAAAAAACCCAAAATAAAATCGGGAATTAATCCTCTCTCAGCTAAATAGATTCCAAGCTTAATCATTACAAGTTAACTTAAACTGAGATACATCTAATCTATTACTTAAAAAGCCTCCAATGCAATAAGCATAATACATCTCCCAGGTGCGTTTGAATGTAATATCAAAACCTAGCGCTTGAACATTCTCCCATTGTTTTTGGAATTGCTCATTCCAAATTGCTAAGGTTTTTGCATATGAATTACCAAAACTCCTAACTTTAGTACACTTCAGAGATGAAGCTTTGGCACAACTAAAAAATGCTTCATCTGAAATCAACTCTCCGCCAGGAAAAATATAGGTTTGAATAAAATCAGGGTCCACGTTGTATGTTTTAAAATATTTATCATGCATGGTGATAACCTGAACAAGGGCCGATGATCCTGGCTTTAAAAATTTCTTGATTGCATTGAAATATTCATCCCAATACTTTGAGCCAACTGCCTCAAGCATTTCAATAGAGACAACTGCATCATAAGTTCCCTCATGATTACGATAATCTTCGTAAATAATTTTTTGGACACCATCTAAAGTGTTGATTCTTGAAGTAGCATACTCGAATTGTTCTTTGGAAATAGTTAAACCGGTAACATTGATTCCTAATTCTGAGGCATGCTCAATGAAGCCTCCCCATCCGCAACCGATTTCTAGGATGTTGTCCCCTGATTTAAGATTTAGACTATCAATAATTTTTTGATATTTTTGTTTTTGTGCAAATTCAAGAGAATCTTTTTCAAGATTTTTAAAATAAGCTGAAGAATAAGTCATGGTAGGATCGAGCCATAATTTGTAAAAATTATTTCCCAAGTCGTAATGCGCATGAATATTTTTTTTGCTTCTAGAAACAGTATTTTCTCTAAGCCAATGTTTAAATTTGGTCATAATTTTTCTTGAATTGCCTTTTTGAATGCTTTCAACATTGCTTAGATTTTTTGCTAAAAAAGACATGGTCTCTTGCAAGTTATCAGTTACCCAGTAACCTTTTATGAAACCCTCAGTAAAACCCAAGACGCCCCTGCGAAGAATTAGGTAAATGCCTCGAATTGAGGTAAAAGTTAGATTGAATTGTGGTTCCCTATGCTTCCCAATAATAATCTCTGAACATCCTGGCACTGATAATCTCAATGACCCATCTTCAAATGTTTTAAGCTTTTTGTTAATCCAATTTTTTATGATTTGATTCAGCATAACCGTTTCCATTATGACTATGAGCTTGATTGCCCTTTTGCCATAAAAATAATGCGTGTAAGTGTATTCTAGCAACAACTAAAAGAGTTGAGATTATTATCCGAAAATAAAAGTATGCCTTTTTGATGCCTACAAATTCGTGAATAGAGCCTTTTAAAACAGTATTTATTTCTAATTCCTCATCATCATTGAACTCTTTAATAATAGTTTGATTTGGCTGATCTGAGATTTTAAATTTATAAATCCCACTTTTTTTTGCGAATGGCGATACATACATTTTTTTTGCAGCCTTATAAAAAAAGTCTGAATCAATTTCTTTTCCTTCATTGTCAATAAAATAAATCTGCCTATCGCCAAAAGTATTTGTGACATCAGCAATAAAGGCTAATAACTTACCTTGTCTTTTTAGGTACCAAAAACAAACTGGATTAAATGCTTTAACGAAAATAGAGTTTGGCTTTTTGAGTAAGTCTAATTTTAATTCATTGATATCAATGCGGTGTTTATCGAGAAAAATCTTAATTGCCTTGATTGTTTCTTTGGTCCCATCATCATCAAAATCCAATGAAAAAATCTTGCTAAACTTTTTTGAAAAAAATTTATCTTTATTAAATCTATACA
>CACMYW010000054.1:0-2271 GCA_902617955.1 uncultured SAR86 cluster bacterium | reverse complement strand
ATTCAGCTAGCGGCTTGGCAATTCTATTATCAAGGGATTCATTAAAACTCCAAATACTTCTATTTATTTCCTCAAATGGATCATTCGCATAGCCAATAATTGGAATTAAAAAGATAATTTTAATTAAGGTTTTATACATTGATTACATTATCTACAATCCCAAACAAAGAATCATCAATACTATCAAAATTAAAGTTTTTTATTTCATCGTTTAAAGGAACACTTCCAAGAAATTTAGTACCAAGCATCCTCTCAACATCATCTGCGGAAAGAATAAATTTTCCTAGTGAGTCATCAGCCATATTCAAAATAAATCCCATAATAGGTAAATTTAATTTTTTAAAAACCTGAACAGACTTTAATGTATCACTTGCTGCTAATTTACTATTACTGGTAACAAGAATAACTCCATCAGGCTTGATCTCACTCGCAACAGTTAAATATGCATCGCCAGTTCCAGGTGGCATATCAATAAACAGATAATCCAAGTCTCCCCACTTAGTTAACTCACTTAGTTGTTTTATTGCACCACTTAGCATGGGACCTCTCCAAATTGCAGCTTTTTCGTTATCCAAGATAAATCCCATTGAATTTAATCTAATACCCTCTATATCAAATGGGATAAATCTTTTTTTGTGATCCTCCTCAATTATTTCAGGTTTAGCTGAAGCAACATCAAAAATAATATGTTGATTGGGTCCATAAATATCAGCGTCAAGGATGCCAATTGAAAAATCTCTAGAAAGTTTTTTTGCTAACAGAGAAGTAATTGAAGACTTGCCTACTCCGCCCTTAGCTGAGGCTATGGCAATAGTTTTCTTGATGCTCATAAAGGAAAATTTCTAATATATAATAACTCAATATTTCTTTACATTGTGGCCAATTCAAAACAAAAAAATTTATTAGTTACTACAGCGCTACCCTATGGAAATGGCTCATTGCACTTAGGTCATCTTCTTGAGCATACTCAAACTGATATTTGGGTAAGAACTAACAAAATGGAAGGTAATAATGTTCTAAATTTTTGTGCTGATGATGCTCATGGCGCTCCAATTATGATTAAGGCAAAAGAGGAAGATCAGGATCCTGAACTATTTACTAAAGGGATTCAAATTGAGCATCTTAAGACTCTAAAATCTTTTGGGATTGAGCATGATCATTATCACTCAACTCATTCTGTAGAAAATGAGCAATTAGTTAATGAAATTTTCACCGACTTGGTAAAAGCTAATTTGGTGTATGAGAAAGAAATATTACAACTATTTGATGATCAAGAAAAAATGTTTCTTGCTGATCGGTACATTAAAGGAGTTTGTCCATCATGTGGAGCTGAAGATCAATACGGTGATGGTTGTGAGGTATGCGGTATCACCTATGATGCAATTGATATTAAGAAACCAATATCTGTTTTATCAGGAACTGAACCAAGCAAGAAAAAAACTAATCAGATTTTTTTTAATTTAAATAAATGTAAAGATTTCTTGAGTAGCTACTTGGATGATTTGAGCATTCAAGAATCAGTAAAAAATAAATTACTAGAATGGCTTGGCGGTGATCTTCAAGATTGGAATATCTCAAGAGATAAGCCATATTTTGGTTTTAAAATTCCTCAACATGATGATAAGTATTTTTACGTATGGGTTGATGCACCTATTGGATACATAGCTGCAACAAAATATTATTGTGATAAGAACAAAATAGATTATTTAAATTTATGGGGAAAAGATTCAAACTATGAGATTCACCACTTCATTGGTAAAGATATTATCTATTTTCATGGTCTTTTCTGGCCCGCAATGCTGAATGTATCAAGATACAAGCTTCCTAGTTCAATCCATGCTCATGGATTTTTATCTTTGAATGGCGAAAAAATGTCTAAGTCAAAAGGCACTTTAATTTCAGCAGATAAATTTGCTGAAACCTATGAACCAGATCTTTTACGTTTTTACTTTGCCAGCAAGTTAAATGCAAAGATAGATGACATAGATCTTGATCAAAAAGATTTTGTAAAAAAAATTAATTCATCGCTGGTAGGCAAATTATTTAACATTGCGAGTAGATTGGATAGTTTTCTGAGTAAAAACAGCTATCAAACTTCAAAAAATATAGATGATGCTTTTTTAAATGAGTGTTCTTCTGAATATGAATTAATAAGAAAAGATTTAATTAATAAGGATTTTTCAAAAGCAGTGAGCAGAATTTTAAAAGTTGCGGATGATACGAATAGCTACATCAACAATAAAACACCTTGGAAGCTAAATGATGACGATG
>CACMYW010000053.1:0-2271 GCA_902617955.1 uncultured SAR86 cluster bacterium | reverse complement strand
CAGAAAGATATTCATATCAAAGTTCTCTTGAAGTTGCATTACTACTTGTGGCAATGTTAGCGGTATTTCTAAATTTGTTGGATCATCACTGCCGTCATTAACAAAGTAATATTCTCCTTCTGTTTTTGGGAAATATAAACTGTTTCTTAGAACAATTAATTGATTATCAAAATCAATGGCTATGATTTGACCATCATAGCCTCGTGTTTCAAGGGTGTTGTCCCCAAACCAAAACTGCAGATTATAAAAACTATTAGTGGCAAGTATGTCATTGATGAAGGCTTCTGAAACAATGCCATCTCCCTTATTTAAAATCATCGATCCAAATCTTCCAAATTCAGCTTGAGTCATATCCAAGCAGCAGTAACTGAGGTAATTACCTGATGGATCTCGCCACCATCGAGCATCAATGTTGAGCTTGCTAAAGAGGTACGTATCAGCAAAAACTTTAAAATCTTGACCGGTTGCACGCTCAAGAATTACTCCCAACAGCATGGAGTTACAGTTATTGTATTCAAATTGTTCACCAATTGGCATCACTAGGGGTAGCGCGATACAAATCGAGGCTTGATCATTAAAAATTGTGATGTTTCCTCCGGCAACACCTCCTGGTAACTCAAGACCTGATCGCATATTAAGGATATTGCGAATGGTAATGTCTTTCCTATCATCGTCCAACCACTCATTTAGATAGACGCTTGCTTTGTCATCTATGTTCAGCAGATTTTGATCTTGCGCTATTCCAATAAGGATGCCTGTAAAGGATTTTGCAGTGGACCAAGAAGTAACCGGGCTATTTGATCGGATGCCCTGATATTGGGACACCAGCTCACCACGGCCGGATTGGGTTAGTTGATTGGCTTCAATGTTACCTATATCACGGAATTCAGTCCTTAAGAGCTCACCATTTTCAATAACTGTAATTTGCTGTGTGTAAGTTCCATCTGCCATACCGTACTCAAAAGCCTTATCAAGGTTCCAACTTGAACTATTTATGGGTTCAACAATACTTTGCGTAAGAGGGGAATCCGATGAGGAGCCACCTCCACCGCAGCCACTAAGAAAAATTAATGACAAAAAAATTATTTTTGAATTATTTGTTACAGAGTTGTTGCTCAAATACATATGTTTTGTGTTAATTTAACCCTAGAGTAAATATTTTATAGGAGGAGTTCAATGAAATTTATTGTTATCGCGCTAGCTATATTTTCTAGTGTTTTTGCGGAGGCTCAAGAAGCCCCTGATCCAATTCGTGCCGAATATTTTACCTGCTCACTTAATGAGGGCAAGGACATGGATGACATGATGAAATGGGTTGAAAAATGGAATCGGTGGATGGATGCAACTGATGAAACAAACTACACAGCTGCTATGCTTTTTCCAAGGTACAGATCTCCAACAACTGAATTCGACATGATCTGGGTGGGCCATGTAAGAAATTCTGAAATGCTTGGCAAAGGGAATGATAATTGGCTCTCGCCAAGCAATCGGTCCTTACGAGAATCAATTCCAGTAACCTGCGGTGAATCCTTTAATGCTTATCAATGGGTAGCAGTATCAAACTTTTCACCCAATGATCTATCTGACTCATACCCAGTTTCTTACAGATATTGCGACCTCAAAGAAGGAAAGAATTTAGGTGATGCCTATGCAGCACTCAGCGGAATACAAGAAGCTCATCATGCAAGCGGCATGAAATCAGGAGCAAGGATTATTAGACCTTCCAACGGAGCTCCAAGCGATTTAACCAAGTATGACTTTGTTTTATCTTACGCGAATCCAACATGGGCTGACTGGGGAAGATTGGTGGATAATTATTGGAGTAATCTTAATGGCTCCGATGCTGCGAATCAGGTTCGAGAAACTTACAGCTGTGAAGGCTCTAGAATGTATGCCGGAACGATTATCAGAAATAACAATTAATTTAAGGAGAAATATATGAAATTATTTAAAAATTTATCTATCACAGCAGCAGCTTTGTTGCTGACACTGCCAGCCATCAGCGGGCATCACGAGGAGGGTGCAAAGGACCCTATGATGAAAAATGTGATGACTGCTAAAAAATGGGTCGAAGCCGGTTACACCTCTAAAGATAAAGCCATGAAGATGGTCAAAAAGTATATGGCTGAGGATGGCTACAACTATGGAAGTCGATTCATTGGTTTTGGTTTCTATTATGACCCCAACTCAGAAGATAGATTGGTGGATGGTGTTATTGAGGGTAGCCCTGCAGCGAAAGTCTTAAAAGTCGGCGATAAGTTTGTTTCAGTC
>CACMYW010000052.1:0-2421 GCA_902617955.1 uncultured SAR86 cluster bacterium | reverse complement strand
GTTTGAATATCAATCAGATTAAAAGTAATCTAACACTGATACCTATGAAATGTAATGTTTAAAAAAATTGTTGGTCAGCTTTGGAAAGTAGCCACTGGATATATAGTCTTTTGCGTAGCCAGCATTCAGTTAATCAGTGTTCTTTCTGACAACATCGAGTTTGAAGAAACTCTGGGCTTTAGTTCAGCTGCAATTATTCAGTTTACATTCTTTGCTGCCCCAATCGGACTGCCTTTAATATTAATATTCGCTTATTTGCTTCAAAAATCAAATGATAGTGCCGTTGACCAAGACGCTCTTTATAAAGATCAAATCTCACTTGATAAATCCTACAAGAAAAAGATTGCTGTCATCCCCTTTGAAAATTTGAATAAGGATGATGATGGAGCTTTTCTTGTCGATGGGATCGTCGAAGATCTTATTACAGAATTTTCAATGATTAAAGAAATCGAAATTCTTTCTCGTCAGACTTGCTTTGATTATCGAAATAAAAACTACTCTTTAGAGGAGTACAAAGATAAATTTGATGTTGATTACATAGTTTCAGGAAGCATGAGGTCATTAAATGAAAGACTAAGAATTTCGGTAGAGCTATCTGAAATGGATGAAGGAAATATTATTTGGGGCAACAAATTTGAGTTAGATAAAGATGATATTTTTGATGTTCAAGATGAGATAGTTAGGAAGACAATTATTTCTTTGCTTGGAAATATTGAGCTTCAAAGCCTGGAGAGAGCTAACAGAATACCTACCGATAGCATGACCTCTTATGAATGTCTTCTAAAAGGCAAAGATTATCATCACCGTTTTACTAAAGAAGACAATCAAAAAGCTTTGGATGTATTAGAAAAAGCAATTCAAGCTGATGAACATAATTCGCAAGCACATGCTTGGAAAGCATGTGTTCTAGGTCAAGCCCTAGGGAGAGGGTATTTAGATAATACTGACCAGCTTGTTGAGGACATCATCTTTCATATTGATCTCGCAGTTAAGTTAAATAAAAATGATTTTGAGGCTCACAGAATGCTTGCAGAAGTCCATCTTTCGATGCATTCATTTGAAGAAGCCAAATTAAGCGGTATGAGAGCCTTTCAACTTAACCCAAATGATCCAAGAGTGACATCTGTTTATGGAGAAGCGCTTTTAAGAAATCACCAAGTTGATGAGGGAATAGATTTCTTATTAAAGGCGTATGAATTAGATCCAATTCCTCAAGGTCAGACAACATCTGATAGACGGGTCTCAGCAATTTATTTTGGATACTTTCTAAAAGATGATCTTGAGAATGCTGAATTATTCTTTAATAAGATTATCGAAATGGATTTTAGATCATGGCTTTTGAATATCCATTTAAAAAGAAAGCATGAAATAGATTTCAAGAACCTTAATTGGTATCAATCAAATCTTCAAAAGTTTAATAATTTAGATTTTAGAATGGAGATAGATAGATTTCATTTAAACAATCCTGATCTTCAATCTGAGCTCCAAGCACTTGCAGAACGACACCTTTAAGTTTCCATGAGGATTGCTCCAGATAGTTTCCTTAAAAGGATCTTATTTCTAGGCCCTAGTGTAATTGTTACTGGAAGTATTGTCGGCAGTGGCTCTATAGCTCTATCACCCTTATTAGGAGCTGCCGCAGGTTTTTCATTATTGTGGTGGATTTTATTAAGCTTGTGGAGCAAACCTTTGATACAAGCTGAGATTAGTCGTTATGTTGTAGTAACGAAAAAGACCTTTCTTGAATCATTTGCTGAAATGCCTGGCCCAAAGACTAACTTTAATAATAAGCAGGCTTCATGGCTGGTATGGTTTATGTTCATTGGAGTCATTCCATCAGTTGCTGGAATGGGCGGATTAATTGGAGCGGTTGCCGAATCCGGATACTTGATGATTTCAATTATCAGTGTCGAGACATGGGTATTTGTCCTGTGTCTTATTACTTGGCTGATTTTGTATATCGGAGGTTACCAGTCCCTCGAAAAAATTTTATTGGCTATGGTTTTTATTTTTTCCGTTGTTACTTTAATCATCGCAATTGCCATGCAATCTACACCTTTCTCGATTCAAGCAGAGGATATCCTTGGAGGCCTCAGTTTTAAGTTTCCAACCGAGCATACAGCATTAGCACTAGCAGTTTTTGGATTCACAGGCATTAGTTATGGAGAAATTATGGCCTATACATACTGGTGTAAAGAAAAAGGATATTCAAATCATGACGGCGATCCAAGACAAGTGAGAAATTGGATTAAAACTATGCAAACCGATGTTTGGATAACCGTTTTTCTGGTTACTATTGGTACCATTCCGTTCTTTTTGTTGGGGGCATCAATTTTAAATTCTCAGGGCCTTTACCCACCTCCTAACGGAGATATTATCCAAACACTTTTGGTGATGTTCACTAGTATTTTAGGAGAATGG
>CACMYW010000051.1:0-2555 GCA_902617955.1 uncultured SAR86 cluster bacterium | reverse complement strand
CCGGCAACTTCTCCGGGTGAGAGTTCAATCACTTCGACACCAAATTCTCGTGATTCAGCCCAACGCATGTACATGCGTTGCAGCATTTCAGCCCAATCCTGTGCTTCGGTCCCTCCGGAACCTGATTGAATATCAATGAAGGCTGAATTGGGATCTGCTTTATTGCTAAACATCCGATTAAACTCCAGCTCTTCAACACTTTCTTCAAGTTGAGAGAAGTCATTTTGAATTTCTTCAATGGCCGACGCATCGTTTTCCTCAACAGCCATTTCTAAAATCTCAAGATTATCAGCCAGTTGAGATTCAGTATCTAAAAAGTGATTAAGAAATTTTTCGATCTCTGCTTTTTGCTTATTTAGCGATTGCGAAAGCTCTAAGTCCGACCAGGTCGATTCTTCGGAAAGTTGTTGGGTAATGGAGGCTAGCGATTGCTCTTTTTCAGCAACGTCAAAGGTACCCCCTAAGATCAGCAATTCGATCTTGAAGGCTTAAAAGTCCTGTTTTTAATTCACCTGGCTCCATAGACCCGCATTTTAATATCTTTAGCAGGCCTATGAAACCATTATTTTTTTTAAAATTTATTTTACGGAGTAAAACTTCATCTCCAAGGAGTCATCCAGTAAGTTCACACTAGTAATGCAAAGATATTGATTGCCATCACTTACATCATCCAATGATCTAAAGTGCATCATAGAACCCTTGCGCTCCCAGACACCTTGTCGACTAGCACCGTTGCGGTTGCCGTCATCATCAATAGCGACCGCTCTGCCTGAGAACGAGCCTTGATTAGGTGATGCCGGGTTATCAAGTTTAAGATTGTATGTTAGCCAAACTTTACCGTACTGACTAGTTTTACCCACCACATTGATCACCCCACCGGAATCGGTCAACGAGATGGTAGTGACGTTGCCGGTAAATTCATAAGGCTTATCTGTAATGGTTAATGCTAAAGAACTCAATGAGAACGTTAGCCCTAAAAACACAATTAAAGATTTTTTCATTTTTTTCTCCTCTAGAAAAAATAGTTGATATGTTTTAATTTAAACACATGAGAATTAAATTAAAAGAAAACTCTGCATCGTCCATGCTGGGACCCGGAGAGGTGCATGCTAAAGAAATCTCTGCTGCAGGTAATGCCTTTGCTTATGCCATTTATGAACACAGTAAGTTACCTTTAAGAGTTTTTGAGGCAGCCAGAATTGCAACCGCACAAATTAACGGGTGTCAGATCTGCATGAATTGGCAAACCAATCGTGACATTAAGCAAATGGGTATTGAAGGTGGGGTTACCCTCAACGGTGAAGCACCTGATGAAAACTTTTATACTCACCTTTTACAAGATGATCTATCGCAGCTCAATCAACAAGAATTATTAGCGGTTAAATATGCTAAAGCCATGGGTAGTGAGCCCAAACAGCTGGCTAAAGATGAAGCACTATGGAGTGAACTTAAAGAGCATTTTAACGATCAAGAGATTACCGATCTAACTTATTGCATTGCTGGCTGGATGGGAATGGGACGCGTGGCCCATGTGTTAGGACTGGATCAAGACTGCGCTATTTAATCGATTAGATAAATCCCTTCGGCTATATAAAAATCATTGGCCCCAGCAGTGCCTATATCGTTTGCATTGCCGTATATTCTATACAGAGACACATTAACTCGGCCACCGCTCTCATCAGGTGAAGTATCACCATATAAAGCACCTGCTACTGTAGCCCCGCCCATGTAACCATTAAGGCAGTTGCAAGCATATTCGCCTTCTGAAAGACCAGCACTCATATCACCATAGTTCCTAGTACCGCTGTAAGTATGATCGGTACCTGCGATAGCAACAGAAAAGGAGGTAAAGCCTGCGTTTTGAAGAAGCGGATTTTTATCATCAAAGTTGGTAAAGTCTATGGAACCTGTGTAACCACTTGATCCCCAGGTAAAAGTAGCAGCCACATCAGCTGTGGTGGTGTATTTATGCACGTCATAATTGGTTCCTGATTGGTTATGACGATATGCTACTTTCATTACTGCTGCCCCGCTCATCGAAGCGGTTCCTGAAGTTGGGATTTCATTTTGCGCTAAGGTTTCTCCACCCACCCAGGTCCCTAAATGCACGGAAGCATTTTGATCACCAGTGTTAGGTGAGATATCCACTGCGCTCATACTCCAAAAACCCCAGGTTGAGTAAGCCGTATCTGGCATGGAATCATTGCCGTTGGCGTGGAATAAATCGGAGTCTTCTTTATCTAAGGTGTTATATGAAACCATCACTCCAGCCAAGTTATTCGATCCACCGGAAGTGCCAGCATTTTCAGGGGTTCCAATTTGGGCACCATCGTCTTGAATCTCCGCAGCAAAAACTTCACTGGAAATGTATGCAGATTTTGCTTCATCGTTAGTGGCATCTCCAAATTTAAGAGTTATGGCGCCGAAATCAACAGTCGTCCAATTTCCCGTATAGAAATTGGAACTGCCGCCAGCAGCACCGCCACTACCTATTCTATAAACGGTCATCGGAGCCACCACCTGCACATCATCGTTGGTGGCATCAAAAGTAAAGC
>CACMYW010000050.1:0-2710 GCA_902617955.1 uncultured SAR86 cluster bacterium | reverse complement strand
TCCAATCCTTTTTCAATTGCCCTTGGAAGTGCATCGCATAAAGGTCGACCCATTGCGTCACCCATAATGGTAAGGTTCATGACTTTTTCTTTAGCAACAACTTCCCAAACGTAGTCAGCATCAAAAGAGACTTGATCGTTGATGATTAATTTCCAACCTGAAAAAAAAGAGTTAAATGATTGCCACTGAGCTCCACCATGCATGAAGGGGGCTAACGCAAGGGCAATGGTTTGATCTTGCAAGCATTTATCTGCAAAGGCTTCAGGGGTTGGATATTTCTCCCCGGTTACTGCATCAATACCGCCACCAAGGGTCATGAGCACATCTTCCATGCGCCATACAACACCTTTTGGCATTCCTGTTGTCCCTCCGGTATAGAGAATATATTTATCATCTCCAGATCTATCAACATCTAATCTAGATTCATCCTCATTGGCAATAAGGTCTTCAAAATTAAAACTTTTATCAATTACATCATCTTCACCTGAATTATCCTCAATGCAGATAAAATCCTTTAATAAAGGTAAATAGCTTTTGATATTTTCAAGCTTGTTACTGAATTGTTTGTGATAAAAGATAGCTTCCATATCCGCATTATCAATCAGGTACTTAAGCTCTTCTTCAACATATCTATAATTTATATTGATTGGTATTGCGCAAAGCTTATAAGCGCCAAGCATTATTTCTAGCCACTCGACACAATTAAAGGCATATATCCCAATATGACTTCCTTTTTTTATGCCCAGTTTTTTTAAAGCATTTGCTGCTTTGTTGCTGCGCGCATCTAATTGTTTATAGGTTAAACGAGTTGATCCATGGACAATTGCCTCTCTATCAGGAACTCTATCTACAACTCCTTCAAAGATATCAGCGGCATTGAATTCCATTAGACTTGCTTTGAATGTCCTTCCCAGTAAGGGTCTCTAAGTTTACGTTTAAATAATTTGCCATTCTCATCTCTTGGTAATTTTTCAATAATATCGAGAGATCTTGGTAATTTCATTTTAGCAAGATTTTCAGAAGCAAAATCCATTAACTCTTTTGTAATCGTATCTGAATTAAGAGAGTCATCATTAAGTTCAATCACAGCTTTAACTTCTTCACCCCATTCCTCATTTGGAATTCCAAAAACTGCAACGTCTGAAACTTTTGGATGCATTAGAAATACGCTTTCAATTTCAGCAGGATAAATGTTAGCACCGCCCGAAATAATCATATCTATCTTTCTATCACATAAGAAAAGATATCCCTCTTCATTAAGATACCCAATATCACCAACAGTGAAATAGACTGAGCCATCAAGCTCCAGTCTTTCTTTTTGAGTTTTTGCTTTATCACCTTTATATTCAAACTTAGTCGCATCTCCCAGTCTCATATAAACAGTGCCTTGTTCATTTACCGACGCTTCCTCTTGGTTATCAAGAATAATTTTTATATCGGCACCTGGCCATGCTCTTCCGACAGTCCCAGGAAAATTTGACCAATCATTTGCTCCAACAACAGTTCCACCACCTTCAGTAGCAGCATAGTACTCCCATATAGAATTTCCCCACCAAGCTATCATTTCCTGTTTAGTATGAACTGGACATGGTGCAGCTGCGTGAATCATCGCACGGGTTGATGAGCAGTCGTATTTATTTTTAACTTCCTCAGGTAATTGAAGAAGTCTATGAAATTGAGTAGGGACCATATGTGAGGTTGTCACTTTATATTTATCAATCAGATACAACATTTTTTCAGCATCAAATTTTTCCATCACCACAAGACTATGTCCGTAATGCAATGCAGCAGTTGAATGAACAATGACAGCAGTATGATAAAGAGGTGAACCAACTATATGAACGTTTTCATCTTCAGGTTGAATCTCAAAAAAACTTAGAATCATTGCAAACATGCTTAACACATCATCAGGATCACCTTCGACCAAACTTCTTTTGACTCCCTTTGGCTTGCCGGTTGTTCCTGAGGTGTAGTTCATAACTTGACCTGCAGTTCTTTCCTCGGGATCAGCATCGGATTCACCTTCAATAAATTTATCTAAATGAATAAAGCCGTCCAAGTCATCAATAGTGATGCATCCTTTTGAATCAAAATTTATTGAGGATACAGCCTTTAAACATGCATCTCTCATATCTGGATGAGATCCCGAGGCAATGAAAGCTTTTGCTTCAGAATCTTCGAGAATATAGGCAATTTCTGGACCTGCAAGATGCCAGTTAATAGGGACCATGTAAAAGCCCACCTGTAAGCAGGCCATATAAGCAATGTAATACTCAATCGAATTTGGTAAGACTATTGCAACGGTATCTCCCTTATTGAGGCCTAATTTGCGTAAAGCATGGGATAATTGATTCGCTTTTTTTAACAAATCTCCGCGGGAAATAGCTTCCTCATTTGGCCCAATAATGGCTATCTCTGAGGGATCTTTTTTTGCAAATCTGTAAAAACCAAGTTCAGACATTATATTTCTCCAATGTTTTGGGGTTTTATGATTTAATCACCACAATTATTTAATATTTAAGCTTAAAGTAATGGATTTTTTTATCAACAATCAAGAACTACTTTGGTTTCTTGTAGTTTTCTATGATTTAACCCTCGTAATTTTGTTGTATCGATTTTTTGGAAAGTATGGTCTTTACGCAGCAGTAATTTTAGGAATCATCCTTGGCAATCTTCAAGGAGGAAAGATTTCTGAGTTACAAATTTTTGG
>CACMYW010000049.1:0-2987 GCA_902617955.1 uncultured SAR86 cluster bacterium | reverse complement strand
GACCAATATTGGGATGAAGATGATGAACAAAATGAAGTTGCATTGAATGAGTTAAATATCTTGGTAAAAAGTTTACCCAAAACTTCGAGTCCTTATAACGCCCAATCCCAAGACCCTGGTGTGGATACCAAGAAAAATATAAAGCTGTATAAAAGGTACCTATTTTTCTTGGTAGGAACCATAGCAGTAAAGTTTCAAGTGGAAAAATTACCACTAAGATAAGTTGAATAGATCTTTGTATCCAGCTTATTACAACCCCACGACTAAATTTATCTGCAAAATTTTGATCATCTTTGTGAATATCATAATATGACTGATACGCCTGCCCAGGTCCCTGAGCAGTATATAGAAAGACCTCGAAAGGATTTTTGCAACTCACAATACCATAATCAACGTCTTTATCAGGATTATTTGTATTTGCATGATGCTTCATGTGCGTGGCTTGCATGATTGGATAAGGGTACATCAATGTAATTAGGGAAAAATGACCAATAAATACATCAAGCCATTTCATTTTTTTATTGCCTCGAGAATAATTTCCGTGTTGAGCTTCATGAGATGGCAAATATGCTAAGCATGCACAAATTGTGGCTACGAAGAAACCAGTTAAAATCGAGATATAGCTATTAATAACAAGATACCAAGTTAAGAGCCAAACAAGTGCTTGACCAATACCGATTGCCATCATTTCCCACTGAAATCTTTGAGCAAATGATCTAGCTATCTCTTTTTCTTTTTCAAAAGAAAATTCTTCTGGTATGTCTGAGCTATCAAATCTCATATCCAACGCCCTCTTAACTTTGCAATAATCCCAATAGTCAAACCTAATAGATAAGGGAATAAATTTATATTAAATACTGAAATATTTATTAAATTTAGGAGTGAAAATTCATTAAAAATACTTCCTAAAAAGATTAAACCAAACCAAATCATACCCCAGGATTCTATATGGATTGATATTGATTCTAGAACATTTTGCATATGCATAAATGTATCTTATATCAATAGATTCAAATTTTAAATGACAAATTGTCATTTTTTTTTTAAACATAAAGGATATTGGCGGAGAGAGAGGGATTCGAACCCTCGATACAGTTACCCGTATAACACCTTAGCAGGGTGCCGCTTTCGACCACTCAGCCACCTCTCCGGAAAAAGAATTATAACGCCTCATTCCTAAGATAAAAAAATATTTAGAATTTATCTATTGAACTCTATTTGCATGCCAATAGGTAAATGACTCTTGAAATTTCCATTGCTGTAGACAATTTCTCCATTAAGTACGGTTTCAGTGACTGCACCTTTGAATTGATGATCTTCAAAGGGCGACCATCCGCATAAATACAAAATATTATCTTTGGTTACCTTATATTTTTTTTCTGTATCAACAACAGCAATGTCAGCAAAATAGCCCTCTCTTAAAAAGCCACGATCTTTAATATCAAAGCGTCTTGCGGTGTTGTGACTTGTTTTTGTCACTATGTCTTCTAAAGAAAAAATCCCTTGATGATAAAAGTCTAATAAAACTTGAAGGGAGTGTTGAACCAATGGAAGTCCAGCTGGAGCATCAACATAATGTTGATTTTTTTCTTCAAAGGTATGAGGCGCGTGGTCGGTTGCAATAATATCTATTTTGTCGTCCTTTAGTGCTTGCAAAAGACTGAGCCTATCAGATGATGCTTTTATGCTTGGGTTGCATTTAATGAAATTACCCTTTTCTTTATAAGCTGATTCATCAAAAAATAAATGATGCACGCATACCTCAGCGGTAATATTTTTGCCACCAAGGTCTCCGCTTTGTAAGAGTGCTAGCTCATCTTCAGTTGTTAAGTGAAGAATATGGAGACTTGATCCATGCTTAGTTGCTAAACCATGTGCAAGCGTTGAGGACTTAAGACATGCTTCCCTGCTTCTGATAAGGGGATGAAACGTGGCATCCAAGTCTTTGCCATATTTTTTTGAGTATTGCTCTTCATTTTCAAGAATTGTTGGAGTGTCTTCGCAATGCGTAACAATGGTCACTGGAGACTCTCTAAAAATTGCATCTAAAGAATCTGGGTTATCTACCAACATATCTCCAGTTGATGCACCCATGAATACTTTTAAGCCACATGCAAGTTTATGATCGAGCTGTTTAATCTCATCAATATTTGTGTTGCTTGCACCAAAATAAAAGGAATAGTTTCCATGTGATTTTGTCGCAGCAAGATCAAATTTTGCTTGAAGATTATCCCTGGTAGTTGTTGTAGGATTTACATTCGGCATCTCAAAAAAGGTTGTAACGCCACCAGCAATCCCGGCTTTACTTTCTGATTGGATATTACCCTTATGCGTGAGACCTGGTTCTCTGAAATGAACTTGGTCATCTATAATTCCTGGAAGCACAAACTTATCAGATGCATCAATAATTTCAGATGCATCACCAGCTATATCAGAACCTATTTTTTCAATTCTTTTATTTTTAATGCCAATGTCAGACTCAAAGATTTTGCCTTCGTTAACGAGCTTCCCATTCTTAATAATTAGATCAAACATTATTTTTCAAGTTCAAATGCATCATGCAATACTTTAACAGCATCTTCTAGCTTATCTTGGCTAATTACTAAAGTAATTTTAATTTCAGAAGTACTTATCATTTGAATATTAATTCCGGCATCAGCAAGAGCATTAAACGCCTTACTAGCAATACCAGCATGAGACCTCATGCCAACACCTACAAGTGAAACTTTAACAATGTTTTCATCAACAATAATCTCATCGTAAGTGATGCCTTGCATATTATTATTGAGTGCGGCTTCAGCTGCTGAGCTATCTTCGGTTGAAACGGTAAATGTGAAATCAGTTTTTCCAGAAACACTAACATTTTGAACAATAACATCGACTTCAATATCTTCATCACTAATTGGGCTTAAAATACCTGAAGCTATTCCTGGGGTATCAACTACGCCATGAAGCGTAATCTTCGTCTGATCTTTTTGGTAAGCAAT
>CACMYW010000048.1:0-3300 GCA_902617955.1 uncultured SAR86 cluster bacterium | reverse complement strand
TTACAAAAATTACCTCGGGACGCAAGTCCATCAAGGGGAGTTAGAAGGTGCTCAATCACTGGTAGACCACATGCGGTCTACAGGAAGTTTGGGTTAAGCAGAATAAAACTTCGGGAAGCTGCTATGCGTGGTGATGTTCCGGGTTTAGTTAAATCAAGCTGGTAATAATATGAGTTTTCAAGATCCGATATCCGATTGTTTAACAAGAATTAGAAACGGCTTAATGAGAGGTAAAAAATCTGTTGATGTACCTTTTTCAAAATTCAAATCTGAATTAGTCAATGTATTAGTTAAAGAAGGTTTTTTAGTTGGGAGCGAAAAAAAATCAGTAGATGGTAAAGATTTTATTGATGTAAAGCTCAAATATATCAATGAGGAGCCTGCCATTAAAGAACTTAAGAGAATAAGCAAGCCAAGTCTTAGACGTTATTCTGGCCCCAATGATTTGGGTGCAGTAAAAAATGGTCTTGGGGTGTATATCCTAACTACTAATAAAGGATTGCTAACTGATAAACAAGCCAAAGCATCTAATGTGGGCGGCGAAATAATTTGTGAAGTATTTTAATTATGTCTAGAGTTGCAAAAAACCCAATTTCAATCCTTCAAGGTGCGGAAGTATCTTTGCTGGATTCTAAAATTGAAGTCTCAGGCCCTAAAGGCAAAGATGAATTTTCTTTTCCAAAAACTGTATCTATAGAACAAAGCGATTCAGAGCTTTTAGTTAAATATGACGAAGAATCATCTAGTTCCACTGCTCTTGCGGGTACAACTCGCGCGATAGTAAACAACATGATTATTGGGGTCACTGAAGGTTTTCAAAAGAAACTAGAGCTTGTCGGCGTTGGTTACAGGGCAAAGGTAAGTGGTAAATCAATTGATCTCACTTTAGGATTTTCACATCCAGTTAAATACGATCTCCCTGACGCAGTAAGTGCGGAGACACCGTCCAATACTGAAATTGTTCTGAGCAGTCATAACAAACAAATATTAGGACAAGTTGCTGCAGAAATTAGAGCATTTAGACCACCTGAGCCTTATAAGGGTAAAGGGGTTAAATATGCTGATGAAAGAATTAAACGTAAAGAAGCTAAGAAGGCTGCAGGAGCATAAACATGTCAAAAGTAGTATCAAGACTTAGAAGAGCATCTAAAACAAGGATTAAAGTAGCAGGTCAAGAAAAGCCCAGGCTATCTGTTTACAAATCCAATAGTAATCTTTACGCACAAATTGTTGAGCCAAGAGGAAGTAAAGTTCTTGTAACGGCTTCAACTAATGAAAAGGATAATAAATTAGATAAATCAAATGTTGAAACAGCAAAAGTTGTAGGCAAATTAGTTGCCGAGCGTGCACTTGAAGCTGGGATCAAAAGTGTTGTTTTTGATAGGTCAGGATATTTGTATCATGGCAAAATTAAAGCAATTGCAGAATCAGCCAGAGAAGCTGGCTTGGAGTTTTAATATGGATCAAAACTTAGCTGTCCAACAACAAGACGTTCTTGAAGAAAAGCTTGTACAAGTAAATAGAGTCGCAAAAGTTGTAAAAGGTGGAAGAATATTTGGTTTTACTGCATTAACTGTAGTAGGCGATGGAAAAGGAAAAGTTGGCTTTGGAAGAGGTAAAGCTAAAGAAGTACCTATAGCTATTCAAAAAGCTATGGAGAATGCAAGAAGAAATATGGTGGATGTAAGTCTAAATGGAACTACTTTATGGTATCCGATTAAAGCTAAGCATGGTTCCGCAAAAGTTTATATGCAGCCTGCCTCAGAAGGTACAGGTATTATTGCGGGTGGTGCAATGAGGGCTGTTCTAGAATTAGTTGGAGTTCAAAATGTTCTTGCAAAATGTTATGGATCAACTAACCCAGTTAATGTGGTTAGAGCAACAGTCAATGCACTTAAGTCAATGGAATCCCCTGAATCAGTAGCCTCCAGGAGAGGCAAGACCGTGGAGGAAATCTAGTGACTGACAAGAAGATAACTATCAAGCTTATTAAGAGTGGAATTGGAAGAATTAAATCTCACAAGCAATGCATCAAAGGGTTGGGATTCCGAAAACTCAATCAGGTAATTGAGGTAGAGGATACTCCAAGCGTAAGGGGCATGATAAATAAAATTAGAGATATGGTTGTGGAAATATCACCAGAGGCTAAAAATGGTTAAATTAAATACTTTAAGCTCAAAAGGCACTACGCAGAACAGAAAAAGAGTTGGCAGAGGTATTGGATCTGGCCAAGGGAAAACTGCTGGTAGAGGTCACAAGGGCCAAAAATCAAGATCTGGTGGTTCGATTGCTCGTGGCTTTGAGGGCGGTCAAATGCCACTACAACAAAGAGTACCCAAGTTTGGTTTCTCTTCACGGGTAAATAATAGTTTAAAACAATTGAATCTTAGAGATCTTAAGGATTTATCAGAAGTTTCTTTGGAGACATTAAAAGAAAATAAGCTTATTTCAAAGTCTGTTACGAAAGTGAAAGTATTTGGTAAGCATGATTTAGAAAAAGCAATAAATTTTTCGGGTGTTTCACTGACTAAAGGAGCACTTGAATCTGTTGAAAAAGCTGGAGGCAAGGTAAGTTAGGCGTGGCTGATTCAAATAACATGAGCGATTTATGGAAAAGACTTAGATTTGTCCTGATCGGTATCATTGTCTATCGAATTGGTACTCACATTCCTATACCAGGCATTGACCCTCAAAGGCTTTCATCTTTATTTGATCAAAATCAGGGAACCATCTTAGAGTTATTTAATTTATTTTCAGGAGGTGCCCTTGAAAGAATGAGCATCTTTGCCTTAAACGTTGTTCCGTATATTTCGGCTGCAATCATCATGCAGCTTTTTTCAAACTCTATCCCTTATCTAATCGAGCTCAAAAAAGATGGTCAGGCTGGTAGAAATGCAATCACTCAATACACGCGATATGGAACAGTGCTGTTAGCATTTATTCAAGCTTCGGCCCTAGCAGTAACACTTAGCTCTGGTGGGCTAGCATACAATCCTGGTACAGCTTTTTTTGTATCAGCCGTTTTTAGTGTGGTTGCTGGAACAATTTTCTTAATGTGGTTAGGCGAGCAAATATCGGAAAGGGGCATTGGTAATGGAATCTCAATTATCATTGCCACAAGTATTCTTACAGGGATACCTAGCGCAATAGGTCAAGCTCTAGAACAAGCACGTCAAGGTGATTTGAATATACTCATGCTTTTAAGCATTGGTGTTTTAGCAATGGTTGTTATTGCTGTTGTCGTCTTTATTGAAAGAGGTCAAAGACGAATTACTGTAAATTATGCTCAAAGACAGCAGG
>CACMYW010000047.1:0-3343 GCA_902617955.1 uncultured SAR86 cluster bacterium | reverse complement strand
AGCATGGACTGGAAAACCAGCAAGAATGCTTAAAAATAAATGGACTGAGGCTTGGGAAAGTGATGACACTCCTGATCCGCTACCCATGCCATTGCAAGGAATGGTAACTTTTGATGCCATTAGAAGGACCGCTATGTATGCAGACAAAGGAAGTGCTCAAGATGTATCATTTAATGCAGCTGGCCAAGTAATTGGTCAAATAAATGAGGTTGAATCTGTAAAAAATGTTATTTTTAGATTAGTTAATGAGTACGTCGATACCCTCGACAACCTTAACAGCACAATGCCAAAAATAGACTAATTATTGTAAATTTCGGAATAGTCTTGGACTAAATGAACAAAAGATTTTACTCCTGCATCTAAAGCATCATCATCGACATAAAAATATGGTGAGTGATTTGTGAATGGGCTATCTTGATTTTCTGGATTGACGCCAATAAAGAAATATAAACCAGGCACTTGTTGAGCAAAATATGAGAAGTCCTCTGCTCCAGTTCTTGGAACAGGCATTTCAAAAAATTTTCCATTTGATGCATTAGCCAGTGAAGGCATTAACTGCCTAGTTAATTCAGGGTCATTAATTGTTACAGGATAGCTTCCATAAGGAGCAAACTGTATTTCAACTTCTGCATTGTGGGCTGATGCTACATTGGTGGCTACGGTTGTTATCTCCTCATGAATTTTATCTTTATAAGATTCATCAAATGTTCTTATAGTCCCCTCCATAAAAACTTCATCAGGAATAATATTATTCCTTGTGCCTCCTTTAATAATACCAACAGTGATGACAGCCTGACTGTCTAAAATATTTAATCTTCTGCTAACAATTGTTTGCAATGTGGTTACTATGTCTGCGGCAGCAACCACCGGATCAATGCCTCCCCATGGTCGCGATCCATGTGTTTGTTTGCCAAGGACTTTGATTCTAAATGCTTCGGATGAGGCCATCATTGGGCCTGGTTTTGTAACAACTATTCCATGTGGAGCATTCGTGACATGCATGCCAAATATTACATCTGGTTTTTCTTCATCAAAAATACCCTCTTTGAGCATTAATTCAGCGCCACCCTCTTCACCCTCAGGTGATCCTTCTTCAGCAGGCTGAAATATCAGCATTATGTCGCCGTTAAGTTTATCAGTGTTTTTCGATAGAAATTCAGCAACACCCAGTAAGACAGCCATGTGAGCATCATGACCGCATGCATGCATCACTCCAACTTCTCTTCCTTGATAGGTTGTAACTTGTTTTGATGAAAAAGGTAAATTAAGTTTTTCCGTAACTGGCAATGCATCCATGTCAGCTCTTAAAGCAATTAATGGCCCTGGATTATCTCCTCTTATAAATGCTGTAAGCCCGGTATAGGCAATTCCAGAATTAACTTCCAAGCCCAATCCTTCTAACTTCTCTTTAATATACTCAGCTGTCTGGTATTCCCTATTTGATAGTTCAGGATATTCATGAAGATGATGTCTCCATTCAACAACTTTTGTCATAACACCTTGAATATCTTCATCGATTTGAGATTTAAGATCGTTGGCTACCAGATTAAGGGAAAGTAAACAAAATATAAAAAGGAAGACATTTTTCATTATTAACTCCTACTAACGAATCTTGGAAATAGCCTTGGTGTAGAAGATTCGTAATCAATAAAGTCACTTCTTCTTTCACGAGACCTCTTATCCATCATATCTATTGAGGTAATTCCTATAAGCACATACATAACAAGGGTACCTATTATTGACCATAAAAAATCAAATGAGTTCCCAAGAGCAAAAATAAAACCACCAAACCAAAATAATATTTCACCCAAATAATTTGGATGTCGGGAATATCTCCATAATCCTTTAGTCATTGTTTTACCCTGATTGGATGGATCTTGTCTAAAGTTATACATCTGCTGATCAGAGATAATCTGTAATAAAACAGCACCAAAGATTATGATTGCAGCAGCAATATCGAAATTATTAATTTCTCCTGAGCTGTAATAGACAACAAAACAAAATGGTAATGTGGCAATGAATACGCATAAAGTTGGGACTAAATGTATAAAAAGAAAATCTACCAGAGCATACTGAATAGAGGAATTTGTCCTGCCCTTCATCATGACATATCGCCAGTCTTCATGAGAAAACCCATCCCATGATCTTACCCAGTTATAAGTTAAACGTATTGCCCAGAACAGAACGCAAAAAAACATTAAAAATGCTCTTGATAAGCTTGGATCAGCGTCTACATCCATCCAAACTAAAAGTATTAAGAATGGGGGAATTACAGACCAATATGCATCATACCAACTAGAGTTTCTAAAAATATTGCTGCATATGTAAATAAAAATTGTTCCCACAAAATCAACAATCAATAGTCTAAGCCAAATATTTGTTTCCTGGAAAAGAGACCACGACAAATCCATCAAATAAAAGCAGATGATGTAGCCAACCAATACAACCATTAAATCTCTAAACTTGATCATTAAATTCTTGCCTCATTATGAAAATCATTAATTGATTTCATGGGTATTTCATTTTGATTAATTAAGTTCGATCTCGTGGAAGATGAAATTGTTTCATAATTTGTATTTCTCCTCACAAGCTTTAAATTAAGTTCCTCTGTTAATAATTGGATTTTTCCTAAATCGAGTTCCTGTCCATGATTTGCCCCTGCAGATCTCGTGATTGTCTCATCCATTAATATCCCGCCAACATCATTAATTCCCGAAGAGAGAAGTTTTCTTAAACCCTCATATCCCATCTTAACCCATGACCCCTGAATGTTAGGTATATGGTCTTGAAAAAATATTCTTGAAATGGAGTGCATGAGAATTGCTTCTCTGAAAGTTGGTCCTGATCTTGATTGCCCCCTCAAACTCATTGGGGCTTCATGCGCAACAAATGGTAAAGGAACGAATTCTGTAAACCCTCCAGATTTAATTTGCTGATTTTTGATGTTTATTAAATGTTCAGCAATATGGTCATAAGTTTCAATATGACCGAACATAATTGTAGCTGTAGATTTAAGTCCACATGAGTGTGCTGCGTCCATAACAGAAAGCCACTCCGCTGTATTTAACTTGTCTGGACAAATGATATCCCTGACATCATCATGCAAAATCTCAGCTGCGGTTCCGGGAAGAGAGTTTAGACCAGCCTCTTTAAGAATTGGCAGATATTCTTCAAGAGTTAAGCCAAGAGTTTGAGCACCTTGGAATATTTCCAAGGGACTGAATGCATGTATGTGAATATCTGGAGATACTTTACGAATAGCCTTAATAACATCTAAGTAATAGTTACCATCAAACTTTGGGTGAATACCGCCCTGAAGGCATACCTCTGTTGCCCTCCTTCT
>CACMYW010000046.1:0-3595 GCA_902617955.1 uncultured SAR86 cluster bacterium | reverse complement strand
CAAAAAAGGAAGAGAACTATCTGGGGGACAAAGAAGAAAAACAGAAATTGCTAGAACTCTTATTGGAAGCCCAAAACTTCTACTGCTTGATGAGCCCTTCTCCGGTATTGATCCAATAGCTGTTGACGAAATTAAAGATTTACTTTCACAAATCAAGACTATGGGTATTTCAATCCTGATAACAGATCATAATGTCAGAGAAACACTAAAAATATGCGATAAATCCTATCTTATGGCTGATGGATCAATATTTTTAGCAGGCACTAGAGAAGAAATTGTTAGTAATCCTATAGCTAAAGAGAAGTACTTAGGTTCTTCTTTTGAATAATTCATGTCGATCAAGTTAGTAAAAACATTTAATCAGAGTCAAATTTTGGCGATGACGCCATCCCTTCGAAAATCAATTGAATTGCTACAACTTTCAAAATTTGAATTGCTTGAAGAAATAAAACATCATCAAGATGAAAATCCATTCATTAAAAATATCAATGAAAATGAAGAATTTTTTGAATTAGATTATGAAAACTTTTCAGAAGAAGTTAATTTGCAAGAACATCTGCTCAAGCAAATTTTTGATCTTTCATTAGAAAAAGAAGATGAAGAAATCTGTCAAACATTAATATATTCATTAGATGAAAATGGTATGTTGATCGATGAGCTTGAGGAATTAGAAGATATTTTAGAATTCAAGTGTTCACAAACAAAAATTTTAGAGAATCTAATCAACGTTATTCAAAAGCTTAATCCCCTGGGTGTTGGAGCAAGAGATTTTAAAGAAATGATTAAAATACAAGTTGATAAAAAAGTATCTGATATTGAAGTGAAAGAAATTGCAGATGCAATTCTAGTTAGATCAGAAAACTTTAATTTCCAGGACTTGGAAAATGAATTAGCTAAGAATTTCGATAAAAATAAGATAAGAGATGCAATTAATTTTATAAAGAAATGTGACTTAAGCCCTGGAATGAATTTTGCAAAAAATGAATTCATACGTCCTGATATTGTGGTTAGTAATGCTAACAAGAGTTTAGAGATTAAATTAATTGAAAATGATCTGCCAAGCTTGGGATTTGATCTTGAGCTATATGAGACATTTAAAAAAGAAAAATCAATATCACAAAAGATTAAAGATAAGGTTCATGAAGCTAAATGGTTCGTAAAGGCAGTTGAAACTAGGAATAAAAATGTATCTAAAATAGGTACACTAATTTGCGAAAAACAAATTAAATTTTTAACAAAAACTTCAATAGATCCAGAACCTCTTTCTGGTAAGGAAATTGCAAAGGAGCTTAACCTCTCAACTTCGACAGTATCAAGAATTATTCGGGCAAAATATATCCAATATGATGATGGCCTACTTCCCATGAAATCACTTTTAGCTCCATCGGTTTCTAAATCTAAGAAAATTACATCACGAAACCTGATAAGAGAAATTGACTTATTAGTCAAATCTTCTCAAAAAAGATTAAGTGATCAAATGATTGCAAATTTGCTCAACAAAAAGGGATATGGATTAGCAAGAAGGACTATTAATAAGTATAGACAAAAATCTATTCGTCTCGAGGTGAGCTCATCTAAGATTAAGACTTTAAATGAAAGAAACTAATTCGTCATCAGAACTATCGAGTGAACTTATTAGTGCCTTAGATGAAACTGATAAGTCTTTTTCAATAAATCAGATTAAGCTTCAGCTTGATGCAATGAATCCATCTGAGATAGCGCATGCGATAGAGTCATCACCTCCATATCAGAGAAAATTAATATGGTCACTTCTTGATCATGATGAGGAAGGAGAAATACTTACCGAGCTTCATGATGAGATTCAACAGGAGCTTCTTTTAAAAATCGACTCGGATGATCTGATTGAAATAATCTCAAACTTAGAGCTCGATGATATTGTAGATATTCTTCAGGTATTGCCTCAGCCTCAGGTAGATGAGTTTTTATCAAAAGCATCATCACTTGATAGGGAAAAAATCAGAACGGTCATGGATTATCCTGAAGATTCTGCTGGGGGCTTAATGAATACTGACATTATCAGTGTAAGACCCAGACACAGCCTCGAGGTTGTAATGAGGTATCTTAGATTAAAAAAAGCTCTTCCCAAAAATACAGACAAAATTTTTGTTGTTTCAAAAAATGATCAGTATCTTGGTGATTTATCTATTTCAAAAATAGTTGTTTCTGAACCAACTTTAAGCGTTAGAGAATTAATGGAAACAAGTGCACTGCCTATAGATGCAAACATGAATGATAAAGAGGTTTCAATTTTATTTGAACAAAATGATTTAATCTCTGCCCCAGTTATAGATGAAAATTCCAAGTTAGTTGGAAGAATTACTGTAGATGACGTTGTCGATGTGATTAGAGAAGATGCTGACCAAAACTTAATGAGTATTACAGGGATTGCTGAAGATACATTTGCAGCTCCAGCAAGAGCAGCTAGATCCAGAGTTGTTTGGCTTTCAATTAATCTAATCACAGCATTTATTGCTGCCATGACAATTAATCTTTTTGAGAGTACTATTGATAAATTAGTTTACCTTGCGGTACTGATGCCAATTGTTGCTAGCATGGGTGGAGTTGCTGCAACTCAAACACTTACCATTGTAATCAGGGGCCTTACTCTTCAGCAAATCAATAAAGCAAATATTAGATGGCTTTTTAAAAGAGAGCTTGTTGTATCAATTATCAATGGAGTAGTTCTTTCTGTTGCAATCGGTGGTATTACATTTCTTTGGTTTCAGGAGGTGATGATCTCAATCTTGATATGCATCGCTATGACTATCAACTTAATTAGCTCTGTAATAGCGGGGATGGTTGTTCCAATAATACTAAGAAAATTAAATCAAGACCCTGCTATTGCAGGTAGTGTGGTTGTAACAACTGTGACGGATGTGGTTGGATTTTTTTCCTTTCTAGGCTTAGCAACTATATTTTTAATCAATTAATTCTCTCAAGAATAGGATTGTTAATTGGACCTTTTACATCGAACTGGATTGTTGATGCATTTTTTATGTCTTCTTGAAAGATTTCATTAAAAAAGAGAGCTCCAGCTGCTGCTGGAAGTCCTACAAAAATTCCTGCGTACCATGGAAGATTTTCTGTAATGCGTAAACGTACATCTAGACTGAGATCTAATTCGTCAAAGTTGCCTGAATTATCTTTTTGAATCAAACCTTTCCACATCATTTTTGATGAGTTCGTTTCAATTGTCATTGTTTCATTTAGTCGAACATAATTTTTTGAAGCAATGGGATATATTTCTAACCGATCAATCTTTGTTTGAGCATACTCATCTAAACTTAGATCTAAGTTAGCAAACTTTCCAATTATATTTTTTAAATTAAATACCCCTAAAAGATTAAGAGCTGCTGAATTAGGTACAAAACTGTCCCATTTTAAATCCTTTAACAATAACTTTCCCTCACCTTCTAAGCTATTGAGGTTTCTAATATTTTTGAATTGAAAATTTAAATTAAGATCTGCGTAACCTAAGTTAAAATCATCATTAAAATTTAGAGGATTAAAATTTAAATCCTCGATAATATATTTACCCTTTAGACGATAAAAATCCTCTTTTGAATCATAATAA
>CACMYW010000045.1:0-3630 GCA_902617955.1 uncultured SAR86 cluster bacterium | reverse complement strand
AGCAATCGATTACAAGATTATTGAAGTGGCAGGCAACCCTGAGGAAAAAGTTGTTTATGTTTGGTCATGGAATAAATCCATGAATACTCTTTATAACAAAGAAGCTGAATCAAATGTTGTGACAAGATTTAGATTTAATGATGATGGTCAGGTTGTTGCTCTTAGCAATTTGTCAGAAGAATTGCTAGTTCAAAATCAGCTAGGATTTAGGCTCACGCGCTAATCAACTTTTTACAGTTAATAAGAGCAGCTTTAAGCTGCTCTTTTTTTGTACACAATAATAATTTTACTTTATAGTTAAATTATTATTTTTGGAGAATTTTATGAAATATTTTTTATCATTATTTGTGTTGTGTTTTAGCTTTAATGGAATGTCTCAAGAATCAACTTATGAGCCATATAAAGCTGAGTACTACATTGGGAAATTTAAGCCAGGAAAGGATATGGGCGATATGGTGAAGTGGGCAAATGATTGGACTAAGTGGGCGGAGAAATCAGGAGCGTTTGAAAATTATAGTGTTGGATTAATGACACCATATTTTACTCAGGAGTTACCAACCCATGATTTCATGTGGTACGGCAGATATCCCAATTCAACAGAGCAGTTTGCTGGCCTGCAGTATTGGGTTGAAAACGGTGGAGATCTTTTAGCAAAACTTCCTGCGGTTAACTCAGCTGTGGTTGAGGTATGGCAAAGAGATGTCTCTATTCCTGATGGGGAGTCATACTCTCCTGGTTATGTGATTTATCTGGACTGCAAACTTGATGAAGGAGTTACAGGTAATGATGTTTATAACGCATATTACACATTTGCACAGGCTGCAAAAAAAGTTGGTGATAATTTAGGAAGAAAAATGATGTGGCCGGTTACTGGTGCAGAAGGGTATGATTATGATTTCTTGGTAGTTATGTACTCAAATTCTCTTTCTGAGTATGGAAAAAATAATGATCTTTGGTGGGATAAAGTTAACGGTCAACTGCCAGAACAAAAGGCACTTGCAGAAGTAGGATATTCATGTGAGAACAGAAGATCTTACACATCGATGAACATTAAATAAGGTAAAATTATTTTACAGCTTAATGGGAGTTGCGGCTCCCATTTTTTTGGAGGTATAAATATGCAGAAGATTTTATTTTTATTTGGAACCGTCATTTCTCTGCCTCTCTTGGTCGCGAATGATGCTTGTGAGTTCTCACGCTGGGGTGAGGGCGATGAGATAGGAAATGCTAATTTAATAAATGCAGAATCAATTTTAAAAGCAAGCCAATTAATTAAGACGGGTAAAGCATACAGTTTGGGCGTGATCATTGATCAAAACACTCCTGCATATCCCCCAAGATCACTTTCATTACAAGTTGTTCAACCCACAGGTCAGTTTGGTAAAGATCAATTTCCAAATGCAACTTACAACGATGATATCTTTCAAGGCTGGTTTGGCATCGGCCCTCAAATTGATGGACTGGGACACATTGGTGATCCGGATGCAGTTTTTTATAACTGTTTTGATGGTAAAGAAATCTCTCAAATTACTGGCTTAACTAAGCTTGGGATTGAAAAAATACCTCCTCTAGTGGCAAGAGGATTGCTGATTAATATAGCAGCAGTAAAAAAAGTTGATCATCTTGAGGCTGGTGAAACCTTTAATCTAACGGACGTCAAAAAAGCACTTCGTGCTCAGAATATTTCCATTGAATCCGGTGATGTGGTAATTTTTCATACAGGATGGACTCAACACAAATATGATTCAAATCCCCAAGAGTGGGGTTCTGGTGCACCCGGGATTACTCCAGAGATAGCAACCTATCTGGCTGAAAAAGAAGTGGTTGCAGTTGGCGCTGATACTTGGTCACTGGATGTAGTTCCACCCATTAAAGCTAATGAGCCTTATCCTGGTCATGGGATCCTAATTCAGGAAAATGGCATATATATTTTAGAGACCATGAATACTGGCGAACTTGCAGATGATAACGTATCGGAATTCTTATTTGTCCTTGGGCCTGCAAAAGTGCGCGGAGCTGTTCAAATGATTATTAACCCCATAGCAATTAATTGATTCTTTAAATGAATTTTTGGCCTGCAGTTATACTCAAGTTTATTCCAATATTTTTTGTTATTTCAGTACTTGCTGCCATTATTCTTTATCCAGGTGGCAACATTCATAACCATGAACAAATTGGTTATGTTTTATCGCATAACTTTTTAAGTGACCTTGGCAGATTTAATTCATTCACTGGAGAGCAAAATTTCTTATCAATGTTTCTTTTTAATCAGGCAATGTTTGCCTTTTTAATTGTGGGTATTGCATTTTTATTTATCCCAAATCTCTATAAAGAAAATAAATTAACCTACACATTAGCTTGGCTTGGTTCATTTTCGTTTTTATTTGGAACTCTATTTTTTGCTTTTGTTGGCTTGACGCCATATGACTTGTTTTTTGAACCCCATGTCTTTTTTGCAGTAAATGCATTTCGTTTAATTATTCCGGGGATTCTTTTATATGTAATTGTCTTAATAAGATCAAAATCTAGAAATGCTTACATAATTTCTCTTTCTTTCTTGTTAGCTGCAACTTTAGGTTATGTAATCTTCCAGCTTTTTCATAACGATCCTAGAGAAAGTTATGAAGCTATGGTGCTCCAAGCATCTATTCAAAAAGTAATCGTTCTAATAAATATTATTTGTATATTTATCTTTAGTTTTGCTTTTGAATCAAGATTAAATAAAATTCACCACTAATTTCTATTCTCGTAACATATTTATAAATAATTCGATTAATATATTTACTCCAGAGTAAAAAAAGGAGGAATTATGAAAAAATTACTTTTGAGCTTAATGTTAATATCACCATTAACATTTGCTGATGGATACATTGCAACTTACTCAATTGAAGTCTCAGACGTACAAAAGTTTGCTGGGTCATTTGATAAGTTAATGAAATCAGATTGGGGAACTTCATTTCCTGGTGTTGTAACCCTCGGTCATTATGCATTCAATGGGTATGATGATTCATCTCATGCTGTCATTATTAGCTACGATAGCGAAGCTGATATGGCTAAAGGTACAGAGTCATTCTATACCCCAGAATTTGGGGCTTTTCTTGCAAGCGTTTCTGACGTTGCAGAGCCTGTAGAGCAAGCCTTAAATAGAAAGTTAATAAGTGGTGGCGTTGATGATGCCAACATGAATAAGGTTTATACAATTTATCGAATGCAGGTTAGTGATGCAGGAGATTATTCTGAAGCTTGGTCAGATCTAATTGATGCTCAGGTTGAAGCAGGAAATATTGAAGGCAACTATGGACTGAGGGCTCATATAGCTGGTCAAAGTAACTTTTATTCTCACTATGCTTTTACTGGATCATCATCTATTGAGTCAGCGGTGACAGGAAATAAAAATCTTTTGTCCAGTAAGTCATTTGAGAAATTTGCTAAAAAAGTTTCTGATAGCAGAAGAATAGTTCAGACATCTATGGTAGTTGTTTTAGCTAGATATAATTATTAGAGATAGATTTATATTAAAAAAAGAGGGCAACATGTCCTCTTTTTTATTTTTTTAAAAATATTTAAACTTTTTTCAAAAAAAGTATTGACTCATTTTAGAAGAGGAGTAATATTAATAGTACCTAACGA
>CACMYW010000044.1:0-4525 GCA_902617955.1 uncultured SAR86 cluster bacterium | reverse complement strand
CACCAGACTTTATCGCCTCCAATATATCTAAAGGCGAAAAATAGCTCGGAAAATTAAATACTGTCTCATCATGATACCCCAGGCTTTTTATCCATGAATCAATATCTATACGCGAGGGTTCCTTAATTAAAAGTCTATGAGAGCGACTATAAATTGTTGGAAGCAAAGACCTGACTTGGTCTGAAACTAGAATTAATGAACTTTTCTCATTTAGATCTTCAGCAATTTTAAGTAATGCGTTTTGTGCCTGAGCGGTCATCAAATTGCAGGTTTCTATAATTGCAACTTTATGTTGAGATGTTGCTGAAAGATTCATAAATTCAATTAATTCCCTAACTTGATCAACTTTAATAGATTCGCTATCAGGATTATTTAGAATAAAAAAATCTGGATGGGTGCCAGCAACGAATGTCTTGCAAGCATTGCAATCACCGCATGCATTATTTGAAGAGCATAATTTATGCTTGGCTATTTCATGAGCAATTTCTTTTTTACCCAGGCCTTTTGGGCCCTCAAGAGTAAGAACTTTTGAACTCAATAGTTGGTCTAGTTTTTGAGCAACTTCCTCAAGCCATGGATAACTAATCACGATTAATCTCTTCAATAAGTGAAATAATTTTTTGATGAATTGCTTCAGGATCATCATCGGCATCAACTACCTTAATATAGTCATGATCTTTTGCGATTTCTAAATACCCTGCTCTCACCTTCTCAAAAAAGTCATCACCTGCACTTTCTATCCTATCTTTTGTGTCAGCAGCTTTTCTTTTAAATCCAGTTTCAACATCAATATCAAGAATTATTGTTAATGATGGAGTTGGGCATTCTGTTATCTTAATCAGCTGATAAATACTATCGAGATTTATTCCTCTTCCATAACCTTGATATGCAACTGACGCATGAAAATATCTATCTAGGATTACAAATTCAGCTGAAGAATTATTAATTTTTTGATTGATAAGCTCACTGCGAGCTGCAAACATAAGTAATAGCTCTGTAGATGAGCTTAATTGCAAGGATTTGTCTAAAAGGATTTCTCTAATTTTTTCACCTGCATCAGATGAGCCTGGCTCTCTGAATTGCTCACATGAAATTCCAGTTGACTGAAAGTGGTTTGTTAAGAGTTTAATTTGAGTTGATTTCCCAACACCTTCAATTCCCTCAAAACTTATTATCTTCATAATTAATTTAATTGGTACTTTTCTACTGCCTCTAGATGTTCTTCATACGTGACTGAAAATTTATGTGTACCATTTCCTTTTGAAACAAAATAAATATAACTGCTTTCAATAGGATTTGCAGCAGCTTTAAGCGAACTAATGCTAGGAATAGCTATTGGTGTTGGAGGTAAGCCAGAAATTTGATACGTGTTGTAAGGGTTAGATTTGTCTCTAAGATTTTTTCTAGTTATGTCGCCATTAAAGTTTGGTAACAACCCATAAATAATTGTTGGATCTGTTTGAAGTTTCATCCTTAATTTAAGTCGGTTATGGAAGACACTGGAAATTAGAACTTTTTCTTCCTCATTGCCTGCCTCTTTTTCAATAATTGAAGCAAGAATTAAAAGTTCTGATTTAGAATTTAAATTATCTTCATTCTTGTTGATCCAAACTTCATCGAGAGCCTGTGCCATTCTAAGCTCTGCATTGATTAAAATTTCAGCTAATGAGTCTTCACTACTATAAAAATACGTATCGGGATATAAGATACCTTCGCTGAACCCTAAATCTTTTTTTAAGCACTCTAGATTAATGCAATTATTAGCTAAATCTAACGAATTAATTAAGTTTTTAATATCAAAAACTGTCATCCCTTCAATCAAAGTAAATGACTTTACTATCACATTCCCAGAATTCATGTCTTGGATTAACTCGGAGAAAGCTTTATTTTGTAAGTCGTAATTACCAAACTTTATTTCTTCAAAGTTATACAGGTAAGCATAAATTTTTAAAAAAAATTTCTGAAATTCAGAATCTGCTAGATCTTCAATGACAAAATTTAAATTTTGTCCTTTTGAAACTGAATAAGTTGTAAAAGATGAGGAGATCTTTTTATCTGATATTGCATGCGTTATCCCAATAAATGAGAGCGCTAAAAATACAACGACAGCTAGTACAAGAGTTATATTAGATCTTTTTGAATACAAGAGTTGAATTAGTTCCTCCAAAGCCAAAGGAATTATTCATCACCACATTAATCTCTTTATCTCTGGCTTCATTAGCATTGTAATCTAGATCACATTCAGGATCTTGATTATGGAGATTAATTGTTGGAGGAATGATTTGATCTTGAAGTGCTAGTATTGAAAAAATAGACTCTAATGCACCTGCAGCTCCCAGGGTATGCCCAGTCATTGATTTAGTTGAAGAAATAACTGGTGGGTTTGAAAAAACTTTTTTAATTGCTTTAGTTTCTGCAATATCGCCAAGCGGTGTTGAAGTTCCATGTGCATTTATATAATCAACCTCATTTGGATTTAGTTTTGAATCACTCAAGGCATTGGACATGGCCAAAGCTGCCCCAACACCGGATTCTGGTGGCGCGGTCATATGATAGGCATCTGAACTCATTCCAAAACCAACTAGTTCTGCATATATATTGGCATTTCTTGACTTTGCATGCTCCAATTCCTCAAGAACTAGTGCACCAGCACCATCCGACAAAACAAAGCCATCTCGGTTTTCGTCCCAAGGTCTTGAAGCCTCTGCGGGATTATCATTTGTAGAAAGAGCTCTTGATGAAACAAAACCAGCAATTCCTAATGGGGTTGATGCCATTTCTGCACCTCCAGCAATCATAATATCTGCCTCACCATAAGCTACAGATCTTGCAGCAATTCCAATGCAATGACTGCCGCTTGAGCAAGCTGTAACAACTGAGTGATTTGGCCCCTTAAATTGGTGTTCTATCGAAACTAGACCGGATATCATATTTACAATTGAGCCCGGAACAAAGAAAGGCGATACCTTTCGAATGCCAGAATCATTTAAAGTATGGTGATTTTTTTCTATTGAATGCAAACCACCTATTCCTGATCCAAGCGAAACACCTGCTCTCTCCGGAGTATAGTCATCATTACCTAAACCTGAATCCTCTATTGCTTGGTTAGCAGCTATTAATCCATATTGAACAAATGGATCAATGCGCCTTGATTCTTTAGCGGATAAATATTTATTTACATCAAAATTCTTGAGTTTTCCTGCAATAGAAACAGGACAATCAGGTATACCAAAGTCAACAGTTTGAATGCCGCTAACTCCCTCTAAACAACAACCCCATGAAATCTTGGCAGAATTACCTAATGGTGAAAGCGCTCCAAGACCCGTTATAACAACACGTCGCTCCAAATGCATGGAGGTAAATTAACTATTAGAATTTATATAATTAACTGCTTCTTGGACGGTTGAAATCTTTTCTGCTTCTTCATCAGCAATTTCAAGATCAAACTCTTCCTCAAGTGCCATAACCAACTCCACAGTATCAAGAGAATCAGCACCTAGATCATCAACAAAAGATGAATCAGTATTTACTTCGTCCTCTCCAACACCAAGTTGTTCACAAACTATCTTTTTTACTCTTTCTTCTACGCTCACTGAAAAACCTCCAGATAAATGAGATGTGTATTCTACCCCAATAATCTCAAAATTAGTAAATATGTTTACATATACATTCCACCATCAACGCTAATACTTTGTCCTGTAATGTACTTTGCATTGTCAGATGATAAAAATAGGGTCAACTTTGCAATATCAGTATCAGAACCAAAGTTACCTAGTGGAATTTGGCTTAATGCTTGATCTCGCTGATCACTAGTAAGCTCATTAGTCATATCACTCTCAATAAAACCTGGACATATGCAATTGACGTTAATACCTCTTGGAGCAAGCTCTTTGGCTAAGGATTTTGTAAAACCTAACAGTGCAGACTTTGATGATGAATAATTAACTTGGCCAGCATTTCCCATCAACCCAGAAACGCTTGAAATATTAATTATTGAACCGCTTTTTTGCTTCAACATCATCTTACTAACAGGTTTAGTTATATTAAAGATACCTGTTAAATTTGTATTAATAACATCGTCCCATTCAGAGTCTTTCATGCGTATAAATAGTTGATCTGCAGTTATTCCTGCATTATTTACTAAACAATCCAATGTATTATTTTCACCCGGAATATCCTTCATGATAGACGTTATGGAATCTCTGTCATTCACGTCAACGATAAGATGCTTACAATTATTTGATTCTAAGGCTTTAGATAGGTCAAATTTTGATCTCGAGGTACCAAATACAAAATAATCATTTTGAATAAATTCTTTTGCGATACTTAGTCCAATGCCCCTTGAAACACCTGTGATTAAGACTGATTTCATGATTCTAAAAATAACTCTGAATAATTACTGATACTAGTATAACTAAATTCTTTTACTCCATTAGCTTTGCATAGACCTGCAAGTACTTTTGAGGGCCCAACCTCAATTAAATAATGGTCATTTGTGACATGCTGCATGATTGATAACCACTTT
>CACMYW010000043.1:0-4701 GCA_902617955.1 uncultured SAR86 cluster bacterium | reverse complement strand
CCCCAATTATCTGGATCGGTCTGACTGAAGACCATCGTACCAATTGCGCCCCAGATATAGATAAAGATAAACATTAAAAGTGCAATAAAACCCACTCTTGGAATAGTTTTTATTAGTGAGTCAATGATGTGTCTAAATGCTGGAATTACAGTGATAATTCTTAAGACCCTTATGATTCTTAGCAATCTAGCTACAAAGACACTTGAGCTTGCTCCAATTGGAACTAAACTTAGTACCACGATAGTGGTATCAAATATATTCCATCCGTCCTTAAAAAACTTACCAAGGTTTCGCTCAGCTACCATACGAATAACCAGTTCAATTAAGAAAAAAACCGTGATCGAATAATCAAACAGTAACAGGTAATAAAGATATTCTGCGGGAATATCGTATGAGCTTATGCCTGCATAAAGCGCCGAGGCTATGATTACAAAGATTACCAGGCCGTTGAAAAACTTGCTATTTCTGATGGCTAAAAAGAAATCAACAAAAGCATTCATATACGGCTACCCCAGGATGTGACCATCCAATATTTATAGATTGAGTTTACTGCTTAATGTCAAAGAAACCCTGACGAGTAACGCACTTATCAATCTGTACGTCTTCGAGCGCTTCTAATTCAAATTTAAGAGTACGCAACTCATTTACTTGAGGATCGACACCTTCAGATGCAAATCCAATGAAGTTTTTACCAGTCGTAGGATTGTTAGTGCCTAAACCTAGTTGAAAGTAGTAAGTGCTTCTATCAGCCTCTTCGATTGCACCTTCGGCAACTTCGACCAATAATTCTTTCATCTTGTTACGTTGTGCTGAAAGCTCAGTACAATCTAAATCTCTATAATTTGGAAATTCAGGATGGAGCTTGCCACCTTGGGTTGTTTGGTAAACACCCTGTGGTATGGCACAAGAGAACATTGCACCGCTTAACAATAGAATACCGAATGACTTAATACTTTTCATACTTAATCCCTGGATTGATGACATTTTATCACTATAAGCTTAAATTTGGCTATATTTTACATATTTTTAAGTAAAGGCCAACATTTTTTACGTTTTTTTAAAATCAGTATAGAAGGTAGATTCCTTCAGCCGTATAGAAATCATTAGCTCCAGCAGTTGAAGTATCGCCAGTCTTGTAAATATTTACGTCAAAGCTTCCTCCGCTTTCTCTCACTGTATGTGTAACCCCATACGCTGTATATTGACCGCCGTAAAGACTTCCCTTGACTGATGCCGTGCCCGACCAGCCATTTTGCATGCTTGGTGTTAGGCTTCCGCTGTAATGTTGATCGGTGCCAACAATTGGCACTGCAAAGAAACCATTGATATCAAAGAAGCCAGCATTCGCTACAATTGGATTCTTATCATCAAAGTTTTGAAAGGTTATAGATCCTGAATATCCGCTTGTACCCCAATTAAAAGTTGCACTAACATCTGCGGTGCTGGTGTATTTATGCACGTCATAATCATTACCGCTTGCATTATGTCGATAAGCCACATTAAACACTGCCCCTCCGCTCATATTAGCCGATCCTGAAGTTGGAATTAAATTTTGATCGATGAGTTCTCCGCCAACCCAGGTACCTAAATGCACCGAGGCATTTTGATCGCCGCTAGCTACAGCAATATCAGCAGAACTCATAGCCCAAAAACCCCATGATGCGTAGTTAGCATTCCCTTGAGTATCACTAAATGCATCGCCATTACCTATATTCGACATTCCGTTGTACAAAGTTGAGTCAGGATTATCAAGGCTCTGCCAGGTAACCATGACGCCAGCGAGATTGTTGGAACCACCAGAAGTACTATCAATCTGTGTGCCATCATCTTGAATTTCAGCAGCAAAAACTTTATTGGCTAAAAATGCAGATTTTGCATCAGTATTATCAAGGTCTCCAAATTTTAAGGTCATCGAGCCAGTATCAACAGTGGTCCAATTTGCAGTGTAATTATTTGAAGCAAATGCAGTAATATCCATTGGCGCCACGACCTCAGCAAAGTTAGTGCCATAATTAAAAGTAAAGCTAGCTCGGGTACTGCCTGTTCCAATGGAAGCGAATTGATTGTTGCTGGCACCGCTGACATCAAACTCCAAAATACCATTAAAGTACCCACTCCAATCTAAAGTACCTGAAGTGCGTGAGCCGTTTGATGGTAAAGAGTTCTGACCTAAATTAGATGCTCGATAAGTACTGGTATCGGTGTAAGATCGCCACCAACCATTGCCATTTTTTACATTTTGTCTGATTAAAGCTTGTCCAAAAGAACCGGTTAAAAAAGCATCGGTGTTAGCGTTATAAGAAACACCTAATCCCATATTTCCTGATGCATATGGATCTGAAGACGTTAAGAACATTGCACTTGGAGCTGCAGTGTCTGAAGGATTGCCGGTACCGCCGGCTGACTGTTTAGCATCCGGTGCCCAGAAACAAGCAGTTTCATTGGAAGTAGCGCATTGTACCGGTGACGTACCGTAAACAAGTCCAAGACCATTATTGTCGGCATTGGTCGCCCCTTGATAAGACCAATAATGATAACCATCCATCCCAAAACCGCTGTCTCCGGCTGAGTACATCGAGGTCATGTTGCTGCGTCGATTCATGTTTGTGATTACCACATTGAGTAAGCTTTGTTGATCATCTCTAGTATTGCTGGCATCACTATCATCGGCATATGAGTCAGCGAAGGAAATTTGTGCCCACATCCCGACACCCACTCCGTCGTATTTGACCATTTGCTTAAAGAAGCTTGAGCCCTCAGGAATATCATTCCCCCCCACAGCATATTCTCTTGAATTTGTGTGGAGGCTTGAGGAGGACACAGGATTTAAGGCTAGCGATTGCCATGCATAAGCATCATCAAAGGTATGGCTGGAACATTCAGAACCAGCATTGGCTCCTGGAGAGCAATAACGTAACCCCACGTCTCCATAGGTCCAAATGTTTGAATTGGTCATGGGCATAAAGTTAGGATAAAACCAGTTATCAGAATCTAAGTTAAGACTGGTGCCTAGATACTCAATAGGCAATACAGCAAAATAAAGTATATTTCCTGAAAACTTATCAGAGCAATCACCAGAAGTACAACCAACAAATGTGTCCCACATGGCATCGGTATAAATTTGACCTGCTAAAGTTGTTTGATCTTCAAAGAGGTTGTAGGTGGAAGTGACTGCAGAGCCAATATTCAAACCCGCAAACCAATTCATGATGAATGAATTACCACTACCTGAAGACGTATACGCATTGTAATCTGCTACCCCTAAAACAGCACCGTTTGAACCGGTTCGTCCTGGATCACAGATGAAAGTTGAAGCGCCGCTGGCACCACTAATTGTCCCATTTACCAAAGAGTTACAAACTGATGGGATGTTCATAATCCCGGCCGCATTGAAGGAGTGAGTTCTACCTACAAGGGCTGAATAATTTAAAGTACCTCCGCCATTAGTGATTGCATCAACAGTTGATTGTGAAATTGAAGTACTAGGACTTACGTGGCCACCAACGGTATTACCACTAAAACCACTCCACCCAAGGCCTGCAAAAATATCTTCATGTTGGTCGCCATTCATACCTCTTGTGCTCCAACCCGAATGTTCCCACATGGTGGCAGCATAATTTCCTCCACCATCAATCCAATCGGCAAGTTCACTGTAGCTATAACCAAATGTAACGGTACCAGGGCTGTTATTTACGATAATTCCTACATCATCAAGATCAATGCCTGCATTATTAAGACAAGTCTTAACGTTGGCAGCCACACAATTTTGAAATGTGTAGCCAGCTCCGGTAATCGCATTTTGCCAATAGCTGCCCACTCCAGTGTAACCGCTACCGTATTGTGTTGAAGTATCACCAACAATGACTCCATACGTGCGTTGTCCACTTGAGGATTGGTAGCTTAGAGACGCACCAGCTAAATTTGTTGTCATAAAGGCGAAATCGCCGCCTGTTGATGCGTTTACGCCGTTTCCTGATCCCGAATATTGCATGAATGCACCGGCACTTACAATCTCATTATCAGTTATGGTAGGTGAATTTCCGGTAGTACCAACCACGTCAGCAGCCGCTAATATTTGGTTGGTCAGAATCCCTCTATATGCAGCATTATTACCGAGAACAGTTGTATTCACAACACCATAACTGCCGTACATACTTGGAGCATAAACCCCTGCAGCGCCCCCAAGAGAGGTTATTGGAAAAATATACTCAAAGTTAAGTTGGGTTCCACCACCAATTTCCACTCTAACTGTAGGGCTATGGTTGTTTCGAACATCACCGTCATGATCAAAAACATCATTGAAATTTGTTGTGGCAGTCGTACCAACTTGCTCTAAGTAGTAGGCTGGTAAGCTCGATCCTGAAGCTCCTCGCGTTGCAGTGGCACTAAAGCCAGTGCGTGAAACTGAGTTGTAAGCTGCTGAATAGCGAAGCACTGCTGCATTAAGCTCAGCTACATTACCCACATTAACGGTAAAGGTATCGGTGACTGACGTGCTGCCTGCGGTTGCGGTTAGGGTTAACGCATAGCTTTTTGCAGTTTCAAAGTCTAGGGTTGCATTGGTGGTCACATTACCACTGCTATCAACACTAAAGTTACTGCTGCCAGTGCCGCTGAGTGTATAAGTAATGCTGTCACTATCCGGATTGTTGATGCTGGAACTTGCAACTGCCGTGCCTGAACTGGAAGATTCTAATAAAG
>CACMYW010000042.1:0-4875 GCA_902617955.1 uncultured SAR86 cluster bacterium | reverse complement strand
GCAGCATTAAAAGTGCCTGTACTGAAGGTATCAGTATTAGAGTTGTAATTTACACTCAAAGTCATATCGCCGGATTTATAGGGATCGGAGGTAGTAATCATAGCTCCACGAGGGATATCGGTACCGCCATCAGCCCAAAAACAACCGCTGTCATTGGAAGTCGCACACTCGATGGCCGAAGTCCCGTAATTAATCCCTAAACCATCATTATCAGCATTGGTCGCACCTTGATAGGACCAATAATGATAACCATCCATGCCCATTCCGGTATCACCTGCTGAGTATCGAGTGGTGTCGTTCTTCCGGTAATCCACGTTTGAGATAACGACATTCAATAAACTTTCTTGATCATCGCGGGTGGTGCTGCCCGAGGCACCATCGTAAGAGTCTTTAAAGGAAATCTGTGCCCAAAGACCCACGCCAACCCCACTTGTATTAAGCACTTGCCACCAAAGGGATTGTCCCTCTGGAACAAGATTAGAGTTGGAGGAACCACTAAATCTATTGGTCAAAATGTTTTGATTATGGTCTAAAGCCCATGACGACCATTCATAATTCTCTTCGTAGGATGTGCATTGATTATTTGAAATGATGCCTGCACAATAGTGCAAACCTAGATCGCCATAAGACCATAAATTGCTTGGAATAAAATTAGGATAAAAGTAATCGTTGGTTGTTCCAGAAGCTGCGAAATTCTCGATCGGGATTACTGCAAAAGCAAAGACCCGCTTAGAACCATAGCTGTTGCTGCTGTAGTGGTTTGTAAGCATGGCATCGGTATAAACGCGCCCTGCTAGAGTGACTTGATCTTCAAAGAGGTTGTAAGTGGCTGTGCTTCCTGTATCGGTTTGAGCTATAGCGCTAATCCATTGCACCATACCTGTATTATCACAAGGTGTAGAAGGACACGACGAAGAGACTTGACGCTGTAGTGACCCATTAGTGCTGTTAAAGTAGCTCCAAACGTTAGTATCAGCATATCCTATCAAGGTACCTGATAATCCAGTTGCTGTTGGGTCACAGATAAATAGACTATTACCTGTGGTTAAGCCAGTACATACACTTGGAATGGTTAAAAGGCCTGCTGCAGCCCAAGAAATATGAGTCGGCATCGTGCTGTAAGGAATCCATGAATTTGGATATGAAGAAGAGGGATTGATGGTAGCCATTCTATTATCTGAGTATGATGTCGCTCCTCCTAAATGAGTGTTTGAATGACCGCTCCAACCAAGCGCATTAAATAAATCTACAGCACCTGCCCAATTAGTAGTACCACCGCAACACCCACCAGTATGCTCACCTACAAGGATAACTACCGTGGCTCCATTTGTCAGTGCATCAATGATTCTTGATTGATTTGTAGAATTTGAAAAATGATTATACCCGAGCTTATGAAACCACAGCAGACTAAAATCATCATTCCAATTAAGAGCAACTCCGTTTTCATTTGTACAAGTACTTTGTGACCATTGACAAGTTGAATTCCCAACTCCTGAGACCGCGTAGGTACTGAAATCATCGTCAATTATAGATTCAACATTAGCAAGATTATTGTCATTATTGAACTCAAAAAATGCATTTGTGCCATTGATGGATCCTCCAACATTATAAGTAATATTAGCAGCCGCCTTATCCGTGGCCATAAACCAAAAGTTGCCGCCGCTGAAGCGTCCTGCGGTAATGAATTCTGAATTACTAATGGTGGTGGTGACATTAGTGCCAAGTAAGCTTTTGTATTTAGCATCAACCGAAGCACTGTTCGGGGCAAATGCATACTGTCCTGCACCTGCGGTATCGATAGGGAAAAAATATCTCCAGTTAAGCGCGGTGCCTCCAGCAATTTCTACTGGAACTGAATTATTGCTTACATTATCAACATCTGTAATTACTGATGAGGCCGTGGTGCCAATTTGTTCTAAATAATAAGCCGGCAGTGAAGAACCTGAAGGTCCTCGGGTTGCGGTGGCATTAAAGCCACTTCTGGAAGCTGAATTGTAAGCTGCTGAGTATCTCAAAACAGCTGAATTAAGTTCTTCAACATTCCCCACATTCACCGTAAAGGTATCAGTGACTGACGTACTGCCTGCAGTGGCGGTTAGGGTTAACGCATAACTTTTAACGGTTTCAAAATCCAGCGTTGCATTGGTGGTCACGTTTCCTGATGAATCCACACTGAAGTTGCTGCTGCCCGTTCCACTTAAGGTATAGGTAATGGTATCGCTATCGGGGTTGTTAATACTGGAACTGGCCACCGCTGCGCCAGAACTGGATGATTCAGCTAGCGCGGCTCCACTATTAGCAAGCGTGGTTGCAAGAGTATTAAGAGTAAGATCATTAATGGTGATGTTGATGGTTTCAGTATCGGTGTTGGTGCCATCGGTCACCGTTACCGTAAGTGAATAGGATGAAGTAGTTTCATAGTCCATCGCTGCTGCGGTGGTAATCACGCCGGTATTGGAAATCGCGAACTTGTTGCTGTTAGTTCCAGAAAGTGAGTAAGTCACTGCGGCACTGTCTTGTTGGGTTAAAGTTGAAGTTGCTACTTGCGTTCCGGTGCTAACGCCTTCGTTAATCGAGGGTGAGTTACTGGAAAGTGCTAGAGCAAATTCATCTACATCAGTGATGTTAAAAGTAATGGTCTCTTGAGTGGAATTAGTTCCGTCACTGGCGGTTAGAGTAAGACTATAAGAAGTGGTGGTTTCATAATCTAAACTACTCGCTACCGTTACGTTACCATTGGCATCGACACTAAAGTTACTACTGCCGGTGCCGCTGAGTGAATAAGTGATGGCGCTGGATTCTGGATCGCTCGCTGAGCTGGTGGCAACGGTGGTTCCGGTTGCTACATCTTCAGCAAAACTAGAGGCGGCTAAGGTTGCAGAAACGGTTGGCGCCTCATTAATGTCACCCACATTCACGGTGATGGTCTGCGAAACCGAATTCGCGCCGTCGTTGGCAGTCAAAGTAATTTCATAGGCAGTGGCCGTTTCATAATCCAGGCTGTTGGCTAAGGTCACGGTGCCGTCGCTGCTGACCGCAAAGTTCTCACTGCCGGTGCCTGAAAGGCTGTAAGTAATCGCTCCTGCTTCGGGATCAGTCACCGTGCTGGTGGCAATGGTGCTGCCGACTGCGGTGTTTTCTTGGAAGGCATTAAAGGCAACTGAGGTACTAAGAGACGGAGCTTCATTGACATCAGCCACGCTGATGGTCAGGGTTTCGGTGGCGGCGTAGGTGCCATCATCAACGACCAAGGTTAATTCGTAAGCGGAAGCACTTTCATAATCCAAGCTGTTGACCACCGTGATGTTGCCGTTGGCATCCACACTAAAGTTATCGCTGCCGGTGCCGGACAGTGAATAGGTCACGCTGTTGCCCTCCGGGTCGGTGGCATTGACGGTTCCGATCACGGCGCCGATCGCCACACTCTCAGCGACCGCACTGTCAACAAATGAGGTGGCAATGGCCGCCGGCTCATCGTCATTCACGACATTGATCACAATCTCTTGCAAGGTGGTATGCACGCCGTCAGAAACTTCCAGCATCAAGGTCACCACCGAGGCGGTTTCGTAGTCCAACGATCCTGCCAGGCTGACCTCACCGGCTGTATTTACAGTAAATTGATCGGCGTAAGTTCCCGACAGTGAATACTCCAAAGTATTGCCTTCAGGATCGGTTGCACTGAAAGTCGCAATCACGGTGCCCGCGTTCACGGTCTCCGAGACGTTCACTTGGTTGGCAACAAGCTCATTGCTTAACGATGCTTCACTGAGGGTGTTGACCCAGGCAATCTCATCCACGGTTGCCGCTTCATCGACATCGGCCACCGCCAGTTCAAGGTCGACCGTCTGCACATCACCATTCTCACTGGTAAAAGTCACCGTCAGGTCATAAGCCTCTTGGGTTTCATAATCCACTGCAGTGTTAAGTTCCAACGCATTGGTTTCAGAGTTATAAGTAAAGGCCTCACTGCCCTCACCTGTAATGTTCACGGTGTAATTTTGCTCACCCGGATTGACCAGGACGAACTCAGTTAAACTGATTTCTGTGGTGTTTTCATCCACACTCTCAACTAAGGTTGCAATCTCTACTTCAAAAACCGGAGCCACTTCAGTTGGGGCCACTTCGGCGGTGGTTTCTTGGGCCGTATCAGCGACTTCTTCGTTGACGTCTTCAGCCGGACTGTCATCGACATCGACCAAATCAACTTCGGTCTCAACTTCATAAGCATCGGCAGTGCCCAGTTCATCAGGGGCAACATCGGAAGAGACATCGGAGACGCCCGAAGAATCGAGTAAATCTTCGTTGACTTCAATGTCAGAAGAATCGCCGGCATCGGCAACCTCAGTTTCAGTTTCGGTTTCGGTGTCTTGAGCCACTTCAGTGGTCGGTTCATCACTGGATGAATCGCCAGTATCATCGCTGGCCACGGATTCATCGGAAGAGGATTCATCGCTGGAACTTTCTTCAGAACTAGATTCATCAGAGGAAGACTCATCGCTAGAGCTTTCTTCAGATGATGAATCATCTGAACTGGACTCATCGGAAGATTCATCTGAGCTTTCTTCACTTGAGGATTCTTCCGAGCTTTCTTCGGAAGAGGATTCATCAGAGGAAGATTCTTCTTCAGCCGGTTCTTCCTCACTGGCCTCAAGTTCGTCTTGAACGGCTTCTAAACTTTCTTCGGTTACGGGTTCAGGCTCAGACGGTTCAGAGTCTGCCGATTCAACACTGACTGAAAATCCTGGTTCGGTAATGGTGGTAATAAAATCATTGGAACATTGATCCCCAAAGGTGTCCAAATCGACACAGTTGGGAGTGACGGTCATCTCCTCACCGTACAAAAAAGTTGCGTTCACTTTGGAACCATCGGTTTGC
>CACMYW010000041.1:0-4876 GCA_902617955.1 uncultured SAR86 cluster bacterium | reverse complement strand
ATGAGTTTTTTGTTGGTGCGCTGGAGAATTTAACCCGGAGGTATATATGAGCATTGTTTCTATTCAGGATCTGCTTAATGCAGGCGTTCATTTCGGTCATCAATCTAGGTTTTGGAATCCAAAAATGGAAGGATTTATTTTTGATACCAGAAAAAAGATTAGCATAATAAATTTAGAAATGACTCAAGAGTATCTTAGTGCTGCAGCATCAAAGGCTGAAGAAATATGCTCTAGGGGAAATAGAATTCTATTTGTTGGTACAAAAAGATCGGCTGCAAAGACAATCAAGGAGGAAGCATCAGCTTTAGGCCTACCTTATATAGACAAACGTTGGTTGGGCGGCACCCTAACAAATTGGAAAACGATTAGGGGATCAGTAAGAAGACTGTTAGACATTGAAGAAATGATCACCTCTGGAAGAATCAATAAGCTTTCAAAAAAAGAAGCCCTGGACATAACTAAAGAACACGAAAAACTTTCTGCCAGTGTAGGAGGTATAAAAGACATGAAAGGGCTTCCCGATGCTCTTTTTGTTGTCGATGTAAATTATGAAAAAATTGCGGTTACAGAGGCTAAAAAGATGGGTATTCCAATTATTGCACTGGTAGATACCAACTCTAATCCTGAGGGTATTGATTACGTTATTCCAGGCAACGATGATGCGATACGCTCAATTAAATTAATTACCAAAGTTATTGCTGACTCATGTGCAACTGGCCTGTCTAACTCTAAAGGAGGAGTTATTACTGGAGAAGAGGAAGATGTGCCTGTAGTAACTGTAAGGAAATCAAATACAACATCTGGAAAGGTTGCTAATTTAATGTCGTCTGCAGATGCTGAGGAGCCAACACCTATAGAAGATGAGCCCAAAGAAGAAATTATTGATGAATCAGTCGACTCTGATGATGTTAAACAGGAAACTGAAACAACCGATGACCCAGAGCCGAGTGAAAACCAAGGGGGAAGTCATTCAGAGGTAAAAGAATAATGACAATTTCAGCAGCCCAAGTAAAGGAATTAAGAGATATATCAGGCGTTGGTATGATGGAGTGTAAAAAAGCACTTACCGAAACTGATGGCGATGTTGAAAAAGCGCTTGATCTTTTAAGGTCTAATAGTGCTTTAAAAGCTGAGAAAAAGTCATCTAGAACTGCTGCAGACGGGCTGATTGTTATAGCTCAAACATCTGAGTACTCTGCATTGGCTGAAATAAATTCTGAAACCGATTTCGCTGCAAAAGATTCAAAATTTTTAGAATTTTGCAATCAAGTTAAGAACCACCTCGAAGAAAATAAGGTTGAGTCAATAGAAGCTCTCAATATAGATTTTAATGAAAAAAGAGAGGCTTTAGTGCAAGCAATAGGAGAAAATATTCAAATTAGAAGGTTAGACTTGGTCGAGAATGTTGGGTCTGTGGGTACGTACCTTCATTCCGACTCCAAGCTTGGAGCCTTAGTTTCTATTAATGTAGATAATTTTGAATTAGCAAAAGACCTAGCGATGCATGCAGCCGCTTCTAATCCTTCTTGCATTACTCAAGATGATATAGATAAAGATATTTTGGAACGAGAAAAAGCTATTTATAAAAAGCAAGCTGAAGAATCAGGTAAAGATGAGAAAATCATGGAAAAGATGATTGAAGGTAAAGTCAGAAGATTTCTTGAGGAGGTATCATTTGTATCCCAACCATTTGTGAAAAATCCTGATCAAAAAATTCAAGAACTCCTTGATGATAGTAGTGCAACAATAGTAATGATGTCTCGATTCAAAGTGGGTGATGGAATAGAGGTCGAAAAGAAAGATTTTGCATCAGAAGTGGCAGAGCAACTTAAGTAAATGTCTAAGCTTCAATACAAAAGATTGCTTGTGAAATTCAGTGGTGAAGCTGTTGCAGGAGATGATGTTCATGGCATTGATCCAAAAATTCTTGATCATATGGCAAATTCTGTAAAGGGTGTTCAGGAGCTTGGCGCAGAAATTGGTATCGTCATTGGTGGCGGTAACCTTTTCAGGGGTGAAAAGCTAAGTAAAGCTGGAATGGACAGAGTAGCAGGTGATCACATGGGTATGCTTGCAACAGTAATGAATGGAATTGCTCTAAGAGATGCTTTGGAGAGAGCTGGAGTAAAAACAAGAGTTATGTCAGCTATTTCCATGTCAGGTTTGGTCGAACACTATGACAGGAGACTTGCAATACAGCTGCTTAGTGATGGATATGTTGTTATTTTTACTGCAGGAACAGGAAATCCATTCTTTACCACTGATACTGCTGGATGTCTTCGTGCAATTGAAACTCAATCAAGCTTGATGTTAAAGGCAACAAGAGTAGACGGAGTTTATTCTGCTGATCCAGAAACTAATAAAGATGCAGTTCTTTATGACTCATTATCTTTTGATGAAGCTATTCAACAAAACCTGAAGATCATGGACGCAACTGCCCTAACTCTTGCAAGGGACCACTCATTACCAATAAAAGTTTTTGACTTCAGCAAAGAAAATGCCTTGCTTGACATTGCTTGCGGTAAGTCAATTGGAACATTAATATCATCATGATGGACAGCATCCTTTCAGATATTAAAACCAAAATGCAAAGATCGCTTGAAGCACTTGCATATGAATTTAATAAAATTAGAACAGGAAGAGCCAATCCAAGTATCCTTGACAGTATAAAAGTAGATTATTACGGCAACCCAACACCTATTAACCAAACCGCTAATATCTCAGTAGAAGAGGGAAGAACACTTTCCATATCTCCATGGGATAAAAGCATGATTGGTGAAATAGAAAAAGCAATTCTTAGATCGGATTTAGGTTTAAATCCAAATTCATCAGGCGATTTAATAAGAATTACAATGCCAGCACTAACTGAAGAAACACGACAGGACTATATCAAGCAAGCACGCAATGAAGCAGAAAACTCTCGAATCTCAATTCGCAATATAAGAAGAGATGCAAATAATACAGCGAAAGACCTTCAAAAAGAAAATGAAATTTCTGAAGACGAACTTAAACGCATCGAAGCTGAGGTTCAAAAAACGACTGACCATTTTATAGGATTGGTTGAAGAAGAATTAAAAAATAAAGAGGCTGATCTAGCCGAGATCTAATTACTATGGCATCTGCCAACCCAGCAAATAATCCAAAAAATGTTGGGATCATTATGGATGGAAATGGACGCTGGGCTAAACAAAATTCATTGATTACAAATCGTGGACATGAAAAAGGTGTTGCAGTTGTCAAAGAAGTAGTTAAAGAGGCAGTTCGTCAAAAAATTCAATCCCTAACTTTGTATGCTTTCAGTACAGAGAACTGGTCAAGACCAAAAAAAGAAATTTCTGGTATTAAACGCTTAATAATTGAGGCAATTCACGAACAAGTTCCTGAGTTAGCTGAACAAAAAGTTAAACTTAATTTTTTTGGTGACATAGAAACTTTTGGGAAAAAAGTTCATACAAGTATTCTTAAGGCTGAGAAGGATACTTCTTTTACAAAACCAGCTCTCAATTTAAATATTGCTTTAGGGTATGGGGGTAGGTCGGACATAATTAATGGCATTAGGACAATTGTGGATGAGGCAAAAAAAACCAAGAAAGACTTACAAATTGATGAAACTAGTTTTTTCAATTACCTGAGTGCACCAATTAATGATCTTGATGTTTTAATAAGAACCGGTGGCGATCATAGGATTAGTAATTTTCTGTTGTATCACATTGCATACACTGAACTAATTTTTATTGATAAGCTTTGGCCAGATTTCAGTTCAAATGATTTTCAGGATTGTTTGAATTCTTTTAAAAAAAGGAAAAGACGTTTTGGAAAAAGAATTTAGTAAGAATCTAATATCCAGGGTTCCCATAGCCCTTTTGATGGCAGCTGTAATTATTTTAGCCCTAGTTTATGGAAACTCTCTTCTCATTAAAGTATTTATTCTAGCTATTACCATTTTTGCAGCTCTTGAACTGTTGAACTTCATTGGGCGAAGTGTATTTAATATTTTATTTTTAGCATCAGCGCTGGTTGGGATCCTATTTTTGCAAGAAAATATAAAAGTATTGTTGGCAATCTTTGGATTCTACTTATGGTTAGGAACCATGATTATTATGGTATTTGGACAGCTACCTAAGTTTAAAAAAATTATGCCTTACATGATGATAATTTTCTTATCCATATTTTTATCCTCCGGAATATTAATCAGTTCAAGTCAATCACTTCCGATCAATGGAAATCTTCTTTTGTTTGTTGTTATTTTAAATACTGCAATTATTGATATAGGGGCGTATTTATCTGGAAACTTATTTGGTAAAAATAAGATTTTTCCTTTAATAAGTCCAAACAAGACTGCAGAAGGTCTTATAGGTGGCTCACTACTATCAATAATTTTTATCTCCTCAATGTTTATACTTAACTTAATTCCTCAATTAGTTTTTCTTGCTATTTTGGCTAGTATTCCTTTTACATTTGTTGGTGATCTATTTGAAAGTTATTTAAAAAGAGTTTCAGATGTAAAAGATTCAAGTTCATTATTGCTTGGGCATGGTGGTTTTTTAGACAGAATTGACTCTCACCTTCCTGCATTTACAGCTGTGGCAGGTATATTGTTTTTGTCATTATGAGAGGTGTATTTATTTTAGGAGGAACAGGGAGTATTGGCTCCAGCGCCCTAAGTGTTATTCGACAAAATACAGACAGCCTAAAATTGATAGGCTTTTCGTACAACAATAATCATGAAAAGGCTAAGCAAATCATCAGTGAATTTAAACCAAAATATGTATTTTCGAATCAGTCGAATGATCTTGATGTACCTAATCAAATATATGAAGAAGATGACTTGTTAGAAGTTTTTTGTTTAAAATCTATAGAGTTTATTATTTGTGGT
>CACMYW010000040.1:0-5057 GCA_902617955.1 uncultured SAR86 cluster bacterium | reverse complement strand
ATGAATACAAAAAGTGTTAATGGTTTCGGGGTTGAGAATGATTTAGAAAAAATAGAAAAATGCATCAAAAATAATGTTCCTGTAATTCAGCATGATTTGGATGATGGACTGAAAGATTTTAAACATCTTGGCTTTGATGCTGCCATCATGGCTAGCTCTATTCAATGCCTCAGAAACCCTAAAAGTGCTTTGATTGATTTGTTGGATGTCGCAACTACCTGTGTGGTTTCAATACCTAATTTTGGTTATTGGAAAATTAGACTATTAATGATGGCAGGAAGAATGCCTGTTTCTTCAAGATTGCCATCAAAATGGTATGAGACCAAAAATATCCACCTGTGTACTATTAAAGATTTTGAGGAGCTGTGTGCTGAGTTGAATTTAAAGATCTTAGAAAAAATTTATCTTGATGATCATGGAAGGCCTCTAAAAAAACTTAAAAGAGGAAATCTGTTAGCTGCTGAGGGAGTTTATCTAATTGGGGCCTAACGATGTCTTTGTTATCGCATCAAATAACAAAGGTAAAATTGATGAATTTAAAACTCTGCTGTCCCCAGCCAAAATTATTCCCCAAAGTGAAATAGTCCAGCTAGAGGTTGATGAAACTGGCTCGACTTTTTTTGAAAATGCGCTCCTTAAGGCTAGGGGAGTTGCTGAATTCACAAATCATAATGTTATAGCGGATGACTCAGGTCTAATAGTGCCTGGCCTTAATAATGAGCCTGGATTAAAGTCTGCAAGATATGCATCTGATGATGCTTCAGATGATGAAAATAAAGAAAAACTTAAAAGTGAAATGCGTCGTCTAGGCTTCAAGGAAATGCCAGCCTACTTTGTGTGTGTGCTGGTGATGATTGCTTCAAAAGATGATCCTCTTCCGCTGTATGTAGAAGGAAGGTCAAATGGCACAATTAAAACAAAATCAATTGGTGATCAAGGTTTTGGCTATGATGATATGTTCTACCCTGATGGCTACAGTGAATCCTTTGCCTCCATAAATGCCTTAACAAAATTAAGGCTAAGTCATCGAGGAATAGCATTTGCAGCATTAAAAGACAGATTAAAATAAATGGATAATTTGCCAGAGCTGTCGCTGTATGTTCATTTGCCTTGGTGTGATAAAAAATGCCCTTACTGTGACTTTAATATTACAACTGATTCTTTAGATGATTCCGTTAAAGAACTTTTTAATGCGCTTAAAAATGACCTTGGCCAATCCGAGCCGTTAATTAATAAAAGGCCTTTTAAGTCAATCTATTTTGGTGGCGGTACGCCATCTAAGGTTCCAACAACCTTTATAAAAGATTTTTTAGATTTCTTACATAGTAAATTTAAGGTTGTTTTGAATTGCGAGGTAAGTTTTGAAGCAAACCCCATAGATCTCACTTCAGATTATATTGCTGAACTAAAAGATAGTGGCATTAATCGAATGTCTGTTGGGATACAAAGCTTTGATGATGAGTACCTTGGCTCTTTGGGAAGAAATCATAATGCGTCTGATTCATTAAAAGCTCTTAGGCTTCTTTCAGAAAGCGAGCTGATTGGAACAATTGACTTAATATATGGAGGGCCAAATTCAAATTCACTAACTCTAAAAAATGATCTGGAGATATTCCTTGATGCAGGGATAAATCATCTTTCTTTGTACCAACTAAATATTGAGCCAAATACTATTTTTTATAAAAAAAGACCTCTGCTGCCAGATGAAAATGAAATTGAAAAAGCAGAAATTATTTCTTCAGATCTTTTAGTTAAAAATGATTTTAGCCAGTATGAAATTTCATCTTGGTCAAAAGAAAATTCAAAATCCATTCATAATCAAAATTACTGGAAGTACGGAGATTATTTAGGAATCGGGCCTGGCGCATCCAGCAAAATTTTTAAAGATAATTTTCATCATCGTTTTAGAAAAAGTAATTCTATAAAGAGTTACATCAATGATACAAAACCCATGCAAATGGAAAAATTAGAGGGTAAAGAACTTGATTTTGATTTAGCTATCAACATTTTAAGAAATAAGTCGGGCATAGATAACAAAAACCTAGCAACCAATCAAATTAAATTATCTGAGCGCTTTATTAAAAAATATAAAATCGGAGTTGATCTAGGATACTTTCAAAAAGGAAGGTTTGGGACTACCGAGAAAGGGTTTAAGTTTTTGGATGATGCAGTTTCTTTATTTTCATAGTTTTGTAAATAAAAAACTGTTTATCTCCCTGCCCTCTTTTATTGCACGCTGATGAAAGCGCGTCTCAAACTCAAATTCAATATTTTGTGTTCTCTCTAATCTAAAATGAGAACTCATTACTTCAGGTAATTCGCTAATTTGTTCTGCATAGTCTGCCCAGTCAGTCCGTACAAAAATTTTTGCATTAGGCTTAAGTAAAGGATGCAACTGACACAAAAAGTCTTCACCGATAAGTCGTCTTTTGTGGTGTTTTGCCTTTTGCCAAGGATCAGGAAATAGAATATTAACCGAATCTAAAAACTCCTTGGGCATTTCGTCCATTAATAACCTTGCATCTTCATCAAAGATACTGATGTTTGAGATTTTATACTTATTAATTAAACCTATCAGACTTCCAATTCCAGATAAATAGACCTCAGTTGCAATTATATGTTTTTCTTGAAAAGCATTCGCATAAGCAGCAGTGTATTCGCCATTGCCAAAACCAATATCCAACACAACGTTTTTGTTTTTTAAGTCCTTTATCTTTGTCTTGTAGAAATCTAAATCATTTAGATTTGCTTTTTGTGCAGATGTAATTCTGCCCAACCGTTTCACAAAACTTGGAAGATATTTTTTTTGTTTATTCAATTAGATTTGTTGTTGGCGATGATGGAGAGGCTGTTTCTCTTTTCGGCATTCTGCCTGCAAGAAAAGCTTTACGACCTGATAGCACTGCTTCCTTCATCGCTTCAGCCATCAAGACAGGATTTTTTGCGTGTGCGATTGCAGTATTCATCAAGATTCCATCGCAACCTAGTTCCATTGCAATTGCAGCATCTGAGGCTGTGCCAACACCAGCATCAACAATGATTGGCTTAGATGAATTTTCTAAGATAATTTCAATGTTATATGGATTAATAATCCCTAAACCAGAACCAATAGGTGATGCTAGCGGCATAACTGCTGCACAACCCATGTCATCGAGCTCCTGACAAAAAATTGGATCATCAGAACAATAAACAAGGACCTCGAAGCCATCATCGATGAGTGTCTTTGCGGCCTCGATGGTTTGCGACATATGAGGAAACAGATTTTTTTTCTCGCCAAGAACCTCTAATTTTATAAAAGCCTTTCCTTCCAAAAGCTCTCTTGAGAGCTGACATGTTCTGACTGCATCCTCAGCGTTAAAACACCCAGCAGTATTTGGAAGGATGGTCCACTTATTTGGGTCAATAAAGTCCAGCAGATTGGGTTCATCTTTGTTCTGACCCATATTAGTTCTTCGCAATGCGACCGTAACTACTTCCGCACCAGATGCAGTGATAGCACTTTTAGTTTCTTCAAAATCTTTATATTTACCGGTTCCAACCATCAAACGAGATTGAAAAGAATGCTTGCCTATTTTTAGTGTATTATCCATTACCCTCCGCCTACTGCTTCAACGATTTCGATTCTATCATTCTCTGACAGCTGATAGGATGAATGTTTTGATCTTGGAATTATTTCTCTGTTTATTTCAACAGCATATCTTTTACTTTGTAGGTTTAGGGAATCTAAAAGATCTTCAAGTTTATCTGAAGGTAGTGTGGTGGGTTCTCCGTTGAGAGTAATTGATAATTTAGGCGGCATCTGACATTGCAGACTTCAACTTTTTCAATGCGCCATTTTCAATTTGTCTAACTCTTTCAGCAGAAATACCATACTCGTCTGCTAAATCATGAAGCGTAACCTTCTCATCAGAAAGAAATCTCCTATTGATGATATCCTTACTTCTCTTATCAAGATCTTTGAGTGCTGAGAAAAGAAGGTGTTTATTGTGTTGCTCAAAGTCATCTGCCTCAACAATATCTTCTGGGCTAAATCTTTTATCCTCAAGATACTGTGAAGGTGCCATAACATCACTCTCATCATCATGGTCTGCTGGTCCGTCAAATGACGAATCATTTGAAGACAATCTATTTTCCATATGAAGGACGTCTTTGACTTCAACATTTAAATCTTCAGCTATTTTCTCTGCCTCATCTTTGGTAAGCCAATCCAATGACTTCTTTTTGCTTCTGAGATTAAAGAACAATTTTCTTTGAGCTTTTGTGGTTGCTATTTTTACGAGTCTCCAATTCTTTAAAATGTACTCATGTATCTCTGCCTTAATCCAGTGAACAGCAAATGATACAAGCCGTACACCTTTATTAGGGTCAAATCGATCAACAGCTTTCATTAAGCCTACATTCCCTTCCTGAATAATATCTGCAAGTGGAAGCCCGTAACCTGAATAGGTTCTTGAGATATGAACCACAAAACGTAAATGAGCCAGCACTAACTGTCTAGCTGCATCAAGATCGTCATTATCATAAAGTTTTTGGGCTAATTCTCTCTCTTGAACAGGCGTTAGAATTGGAATTGAATGCACAGACGAAAGATAAGATTCAATATCCTTACCCGGAGTTGATAGCTCAATTGTCTGTAATTCGGTTCCCATTATAAAATATTAGTATAAGTATTTATAAGTATCAATTATATAATATCATAATTATAGCAAGGTTTTATTAAACTCTTCTACTAATTTTAAAACCTCTATGCTATTTATATAAGGGCTGATTGCTATAAAACGAGGATTTATAACAGAATCTTGCTTTCCATAAGCTAATTTTTGATGTGATTCTAAATCTACTAAAAGCCCCCCGGCATTACTAAGTACGGCATTTGCAGCAGCTATATCCCATTCACTTGTTGGGCCAAATCTTGGATAAATATCTACATCGCCATCTGCTGCTAAGCAGATCTTCAAAGAGCTCCCAAGTGGCATGGGTTGTGCGTCTACTCCGCTATCTTTAAGAAATTTTAAAAAGCTGCTGTCATCACTAGACGTATGGCTAGCACTGGTGGC
>CACMYW010000039.1:0-5104 GCA_902617955.1 uncultured SAR86 cluster bacterium | reverse complement strand
GCCTGAAATCAAAACAGGTGAATTGGTGGAAAATACTTACTCCATCAAAGGTGAAACTATTTTTACTTTAGAAGGTAAGGAGTATCCTTGTGTAATTTTAGAACGCGTTAGATCTCAAGATAATCGAATCACGACCTACACCATGGCAAAAGATCTGAACTATTTAATTTTTAAGATAACCGATAATGATCCTGATGGTGATATCGCCTTGACTATCAAGCAGCTCTTAAGTTTTGGGTAACGTGACTCCTGTCTGACCTTGGTACTTACCTTTACGATCTTTATAAGATGTTTCGCAATCCTCATCAGATTCCAAGAAAATCATTTGAGCAACACCCTCACCTGCATAAATTTTTGCCGGTAGAGTTGTAGTATTGGAAAACTCTAGAGTTACATGACCTTCCCATTCAGGTTCAAGCGGAGTTACATTAACAATAATGCCGCATCGAGCGTAAGTCGATTTCCCCAAACAAATGGTTAATACGTTGCGAGGAATTTTAAAATATTCAATCGTTCTTGCTAGCGCAAATGAGTTAGGCGGAATCACACAGACATCTGATTTCACATCAACAAAACTATTTTCATCAAAGGATTTGGGATCAACGGTTGCTGAATTAATGTTAGTAAAAACTTTAAACTCATCGGCACAACGCACGTCGTAACCAAAACTTGAAACCCCGTAAGAAATAATTTTATTACCGCTGTCCGCATCTCGGACTTGATTCTCAGTAAAGGGTTCAATCAACTGGTGCTCTTGAGCCATCTCCTTTATCCATTTATCCGATTTAATTGTCATGAAATATCGATCCTCCCTTGAATCGCTCTAGCAATTGTATTGCTATCTACATACTCTAATTCACCGCCGATAGGAATGCCATGAGAAATTCTTGAAACCTTCACATCGCTAAGATGATCTTTTATAAAGTAAGCCGTTGCATCACCCTCAACGGTTGAGCTGGTGGCCAAAATAACTTCTTCAATATGATCGGTTTTAATATATTGCAACAAATCCTGAATACCCAAATCCTCAGGAGCGATCCCATCAATGGGCGAAAGTCTGCCCATTAGTACAAAGTAACGTCCTTTAAATCCACCTGTGGATTCAATGGCTAAAACATCTGAAGGACTTTCAACAATACATAGACTACTCTGGTCTCTTGAAGAATCCGAGCAGATTCGACAATATTCATCACTGGTTAAAATACGGCATTGCTTACAACGTTGAACATTCTCTAAAGCCTCTTTGAGAGTATCCCCAAGATATGCTGCACCATCTTTGTTCTTATCGAGTAAATACAAAGCCATGCGTTGCGCTGATTTTTTTCCCACCCCAGGCAAAATTGTAAGTGCCTCAATTAAGTCAAATAAAAGATCTCGTTTCATTCTTCAGTGCTAATGGAATCAGGTTCAATTGTGCCATCAAATGATTTAAGAATCTCTGAAATTATTGGCTGGTTTTCAAGCTCTTTAATGGTGGACTGTAAATTTTGATTAGCAATTTTTTCTTTTAATAAAGAGGGTGAGTTAGTCACGTTACCCTCCTCGATCACGACTTCCGGCCTGACTTTAAAATGCTCCTTACATTTATCACTAAACTCCTCAAGCAATGCTGATGTTGGAGATGAAAAATTCTTGGGCTTTACTAAGACCAGCTTATTGCCGATCGCATCTTTGAATTCAAGCTCACTGAAGAGTTGATAACAGATGCCATTTAAACCTAATTGCTCAAAATCTTTTGCCCAGTCGCTAACGGAAAGGGATTCCACAGACGCTGCTTTGCCGTTGGTTGCGGAAGCTTTAATTATTTTATCTGGCTGTTTTAATTTTACTTTATCTTTTACCCTCTTCTCAGGAGGTTTACTCACATCAGCTTTTATCTGGGGTTTAGGATTTTTTTTTTCGTTTATTTGAGGCTTGGACTCATTTAAGGGGTGAAAGGTTAGCATTCTCAATACGCACATCTCTACAGCCTGGTAAGGACTCGGATGAACAGAAAATTTCTCTAAAGCATTGATGGCTATTTGATATAATAGTTGTAGCAATTCACCGTCAACAGAATTTGCAAGCCTAACAAGATCCTCATCTTCAGATCCAAGTTGTTGCGTCATGGTTAATTGGTGCATTAGGTCTATCAATGCCTCAATCACTTTTTGATAATCGACCTGTAGCTCTAAAATACGCTGTAACGAATGGTGTGCACCCTCTCCATTGCCTGCGAGAATATGCTCAACCAACTCAAATAAATAGACATCATCAATCGTGCCCAACAATTCCTTCACTTGGCTGGTTTCAAGTTTTCCAGCCCCGAATGCGATTGCTTGATCAAGCAAGGTCAAACCATCACGAACCGATCCTTGTGCACTTTGTGCAATCAATTGAGTGATTGCAGGATCATATTCAATGCCCTCTTTATCTAAAATGGTATTCATATGATTGGCTATTTGAGACAGCGCTACCGCTTTAAGGTTGAGTTGCAAGCATCGAGAAAGCACTGTCTTAGGAACCTTATCCAGTTCGGTAGTCGCCATCAAAAAAATCATATGCGGAGGTGGTTCCTCTAAAGTTTTTAAAAGTGCATTAAAAGAGCTTTTTGATAGCATGTGCACTTCATCAATGAGATAGATTTTATAATTTGCATTTGCGGGTTTATACACTGCAGATTCAAGCAAATCTCGCATATCATCCACACCCGTTCTTGAGGCAGCATCAACTTCAATAAATTCTAAATGATGACCTGATTTGATTTCCTCACATGCCGAACAGGTATCGCAGGGCTCTGATCCCTCACCGCGATTATGACAGTTTAGGGCCTTGGCAAGGATTCTTGCAATAGTGGTTTTTCCAACCCCTCGAGTGCCACTAAAAATGAAAGCCTGATGAAGGTTTCCGCTAATCAAACTATTCTGTAGGGCTTGTAAAATATGGTCTTGGCCAACCACTTCTGCAAATAAAGCAGGTCTGTATTTACGCGCTAAAACCTCATATGACATAGCGTTTTATGATATCACGACTGATCTAAAACTGATTCAATTTGAGCCTGAGAAAACCCTCGATTGTAGAGAAATTGTTTGCGCTTCATGATCTCTTTAAAATCTTCGGTTGGTTGTTTATATTTTTTTTCTAACTCACGTCTGAGAATCTCATCCCAGCCTTCAAAGGCATCAATTGCATCAGCAATTTCAATGCTTCCAACTTGTTTTTGTTGCAGCTCCATCTTAATACGCTGAGGTCCAAAGCCTTTTTTAGCTCGAGCCATCACATACACCTCTGCAAAACGAGCATCATTCAATAATCTATTGAGATTTAACTTATCAAGCGTTTCATTAATAAGTTCTTGTGCATCAGGATAGCGCTTAATTAATTTTATATATAGTTCTCCCCTTGAGTGCTCACGCCTTGAAATCAAGTCGAGGGATTTATTGTAGATAAGTGAGCTTAAATCGTCATTCATTCCAGAGGTAGAACTCTAGATTTTCCGGAACTTTTAATGATTTTGATTCTTTGACCCACCGCGAACATGTACTGACTTTCTTCTTGAATGATGGAGATCGTTTTACCGTTATCGAGTTCAAGCAATACCTCTATGGCATCTTTGCGAGTGGCTGCATCACCAATAGCTGAACCCACAGCAGAACCTACCAAACCACCTAATACCCCAGCAATACCGGATTCAACTTCAGAATCAGTGGCTGATTGACCGGCAGCAGCACCAATAACAGCACCTGCAGTAGCACCCACTGCACGATTGCCAGCAATAACGATTCTATCAATGTCCACAACCGTTGCAAAAGTTACTGATTGTGCCTTTTGTGCAACTGAACGATCCACCACATCTGGGCGCTGTGAACTATAAGCACAGCCTGTAATGATTAAGATTGAGAGAATGAGATAACTAGCCTGCTTCATTGGTTTCCTCCAATTGAGTAAAGTTTTTCAATAAATCATCGGTAATTATAAAGTAGTTTTTATTCTTTCGAATGCCAGACAACAATTTTACTTTTAATACACGATCACTAAATTTAGATTCAAGTAATTGAATTTGGTCGCCTTTGATGAGGTATTCAAGATTTCTTGAATCAATAATTGAAAATATATCCCACTGCTGATCGCGCCTTGCAGTATAGGTATGAAAAGCATCGCCAGACATAAAGTAAAGGACTTGGCCATCACCTCTTAACCTGCTTTGAGAGGCATTTTGAGTTAATGTCCAGATGCTGTCTTTGATTTCATCAAATTCAATTTTGCCTTTGGCAGCAATATCCAAAGGTCCGGTTAAGCTTAGAACAAGTAAAGAAATAAGAGTTTTATTTTTCATACTAATAAGACCAATTTTACATCATTAAGTTCAAAATATAATTTATCAATCCATACACAGACATACCCGTAATCGAGAACCAAGTTACTAAAATACCAATGAGCCTTGGAGGGGTACTTTCAGTTGAAATATACATACCGTAGCTATGGGCAATTCTTGCTAAAAAAAATAGCGATCCAAGCACATGGATTTTCCAAAGGGCTACTCCTTGCATTTCAATTAAAGCCAATAAAATTAAAAAGATCGGCACATACTCAGTTAAATTTCCATGCGCCCTAACTTTTTGTAAAAACTCAGATTGATTACCGTCACCTAACAAGGTATTGGTCTTTAAACGACTGCTGCCTACTTTGTAAGCCAGCGTCACTTGCAAGAGCCCTAAAAGTGATGCGTAAAGTAATGTAATCATTTGTATTCCCCTTTTAATTTCAGCTCTTTAATGGGTGATACGCCATGCTTTTTTTTATATGCGTATGACCTCTCAAAAGCCTCATGTTGAAATCCGCTCAAACGTGCTTTGATCTCTTCAAGATTTTTTGCTTTCCATTCCTGATCAGTTTGTGGACTTTTCCAAGTCTGGATTTCTGCATGGGTGCGACCACAACCGTAGCAATAATCAGTTACAGGATCATGCAAACAAACTGAGATGCAAGGCGACAAAACGGACATATCAGAAGGTTAATCAAAAACCTTTCAGATATCAAAAAAATGTTGAATTTTTTACAAACGCATCCATATAAATATTGTAGATGCCAATTGGGTCTACGTTTTTATTAACCCGTGTAAGCC
>CACMYW010000038.1:0-5476 GCA_902617955.1 uncultured SAR86 cluster bacterium | reverse complement strand
ATTAAATTTAGAAGCGGAGAATTTTTACAAGGCTTGGTTATCAGCGGCGCTACAGCTTTTGCAGCTGCACCCCTTGGTATGCAGTTAGGTCTAACCTTTGAAGAAGCTGTGGCATTAAGCCTCATAGCTGGAACTTTAATATCTGCAGGACCAATTATATTTGGAGAACCCATGGCACCTGGATGGGTTACTCCCGCTGTTCCACTTGTAATGGGAGCATTAGCAACAGCAGGAATGTACGGGGTACAACCTTGTGTTGATGGAGTGTGTCAATATAACCCTGATAGTTTTAGATTTCTTGCCGCAATGTGCATTGAATTTACGATTCTTATCTTACTACTTGGAATTACAGGGATGGGAAAAAAGCTTGTTGAAATAATTCCTAGAGGACTGAAGGCTGGGATTATTTTAGGGGCTGCTCTTGCGGCATTCTATCAAGTCTTCTTCAAAGATTTTGATGCTTATATGACACAGCCAATCTCAATGACAACTGCTATTGTCTTGTGTGTAATAACTACATTTTCAAATCCATTTAAAAGATTGGCAACAAAATCAAGAGTATTCTCTGTGCTCGGATCTTTGGGATTGCTACCGGGATTTGTAGTAGCTGGTTTGGCTGCTTATTTTTTAAATGAAGTACAGTTTAATATTGAATGGGGATTTAAAATTCCAGCTGTTCTTGGCTTGATTGAAAAGACCTCACCTCTATATCTTGGTTTTCCAGACCTTAATATGTACATCGATGCCATTCCACTAGTTTTAATTGGTTATATGCTTTTATTTGGAGATCTTGTGACCGGAACTGAAGTGCTTAAAGATGCCCAAAAAAGCAGACCTGATCAAACTTTACCAATTGACTTAAATAGATCTCATCTATCAGTAGGAATAAGAAATCTTCTTGGTATATTCATCAATCCATTTTTTCCAACTCAGGGCGCTTTATGGACGGGTGTTCATGTAGTTGTGGCAGACAGATGGAAACAAGGCCCTAAAGCAATGCCTTCAATATTTGATGGTATTGGATCATATTACTTAATGGGCATACCTTTCTTATACTTCACATTACCTTTTGTAACTTTAATGCAACCACTTATGGTAATGGCCCTAACATTAACTCTAATTCTGACAGGGTTTGCTTGTGCTTACATTGCAATGTCAATTCCAAAAAAAGATTCTGAGATGGCTACTGCTTTATTGATAGCATTCTTTATAACTTTTTATAGTGCTTGGATTGGTTTGGTTGTTGGGATAATTTTGTCATTATTGGTTGATGGTTATGAAAGAGATATTGAAGCATAAATGACTGATCTCGCATTAAAAATTTCATCTTTAGAAAAGAAATATGCATCAGGTGTGAGAGCATTGGATGGTATAGATCTTGAAGTAAAAAAGGGTGATTTTTTTGCTTTGCTTGGTCCAAATGGAGCAGGTAAATCATCAACTATTGGAATTATTTCTTCCCTTGTAACCAAGACATCTGGAAGTGTAAAAATTTTTGATATTGATATCGATGAAGATTTCAATGAAGCAAAAAGAAAACTTGGTGTCGTCGCTCAAGAAATTAATTTCTCACCTTTTGAAAAAGTAGAAGATATTGTCATTACCCAAGCAGGATATTATGGAATCTCTGCATCACAAGCGAAACTAAAAACTGAAACAACACTAAAGAGGCTTGGTCTTTGGGAAAAAAGATATGAACAAGCGAGAAATCTATCTGGAGGTCTTAAAAGAAGACTTATGATCGCCAAGGCATTAATTCATGACCCTGAATTATTAATTTTAGATGAGCCTACTGCTGGAGTAGATATTGAGTTAAGAAGAGGGATGTGGGATTTTATTTCTGAAATAAATAACCAAGGTACAACCATTATTCTTACCACACACTACCTTGAAGAAGCTGAGCAACTATGCAAAAACATAGCAATTATTGATAAGGGAAAAATCGTAGAAAATACATCCATGAAAGAACTTCTCTCAAAACTTGATGTTCAAAGCTTCATTCTTGATTTAAATCAACCCTTGAACAATTTACCAAGTATAGCCGGGTACACAATGACACTTTCAGACCCAAGCACGTTGGTTGTTGCAATTGAGAAAAATAAATCAATAAATGATTTTTTTGCGGAATTATCGAAAATAGGAATTTCGGTTAAGTCTATGCGTAATGAATCCAATAGACTGGAAGAATTATTTATGGAAATAGTTAAATCAAATGACTAGAAATAAAGAGATACTAAATTCTTTGATCACGCTTACAGTTAGAGAGGTAAGAAGGTTTTTAAGAATTTGGGTCCAGACACTAGTTCCTCCCGCAGTCACAATGTCTCTTTATTTTGTGATTTTTGGATCTTTAATTGGTCCTAGAATTGGAGAGATGAATGGTCTAGATTATATTCAGTTTATGATTCCTGGCTTAGTGATGCTATCTGTTATTACAAGTTCCTATGCTAATGTTGTTTCTTCTTTTTTTGGAGTTAAATTTCAAAGATCTATTGAGGAACTAATGATTTCACCTATGCCTAACATAGTGATTTTGACTGGTTTTATAATTGGGGGTGTAGCTAGAGGAGTGATGGTTGGCATCATAGTATTTTTAGTAAGTTTATTTTTCTATCCAGATTTTACCATCGTAAATCCTTTGCTAACTATTTCGGTGCTTATACTCACGGCAATATTGTTTTCATTGATGGGATTCTTAAATGCAATTTATGCTGACACCTTTGATGATATCTCAGTGGTTCCAACCTTTGTATTAACTCCTTTAATCTATTTAGGCGGAGTTTTTTATTCGATTACAATTTTGCCAGAATTTTGGCAAAAGGTTTCTCTTGCAAATCCAATGCTCTACGTTGTTAATACTTTTAGGCAGGGCATGCTAGGTGTGAGTGATATTTCAGTTTCATTTTCTCTTATCATGCAGGTATTTTTTATTATCCTTTTTGGTGTTTTAGCACTTCATCTTCTCAAGAAAGGAACGGGCATAAGACAGTGAAACCTAAATTTTTAGGTAAAAAAAACGCAACCTTTAAATCTCCCAGCGAGAACATACTTGATGCAATCTATAGAGAGCACTCAAAAGAAATGTTTGGAGAAGATATCTGGAATGCTTATGAATTTCATTTCTTATCAAAAAACTATCAACCCATTTTATTGCCATTAGAAATCAGAATACCAGCAAGCTCAGAAAAAACTGTTGAATCAAAATCACTGAAGCTGTATCTAAATTCGTATAGTGACTTTAAATCAACACAAAATATTATTATTGCTAAGATTACAAAAGACTTATCAAACATCACCAAATCAAATGTTATTGTTAAGGCAATGTTCAAAAAAAACTACTCTGTTAAACCAAAGAGTTTGCGTTATGTTAAAGTTCAAAAAAATAATGGTAACTTACTTAAATTCGAGGGCTTTAGATCCTTATGCCCGGTGACCTTTCAACCAGATTTTGCAACAATCTACATTCAACATAAAAGTGAAGTAACTCCAAGTAAGGAGATCATCGATCACTTGTTGACATATAGAACTAAAGGCGAATTTCATGAGCGTTGCATTGAAGATATATGTTCGCATCTCAGCTTATCGTTTAATCTTAAATCACTAACTGTAATTGGAAGATTTATGAGAAGAGGTGGAATAGATATTAATCCAATTCGATCTCTTGCAAAGAAATATCCTAAAAAGAATATTCATGACACTTTCCAATAGTAAAAACTTTAATTCTGTTGAGTTATTAAATCAGTTTGTTTTAGATTTATTACTACAAACAATTAATGATAATCCTAAAGCAAGCATCTTATTATCTGGAGGCAGTACACCTAAACAAATTTATTCATCCTTTGGATCTCTTCCACAGCAAAGTAAGTTATGCACTTTTATACCCTCTGATGAGAGGAGGGTGCCAATTGTTGATCCGCTTTCTAATGAAGGAATGATAAGAAAATACCTCAATACTTATAATAAAGATCAGATTTTAAGCTTGCATGATTTATCTTTACCTTCAAAACTAAATGAAGTTACATCACATGATCTTGCCATTCTAGGAATGGGAACAGACGGACATTTTGCGTCTATTTTTCCATTTATGTCTAATCTTGATGAGGCAATTAATTCCACTGATCCAGTTATTAGAGTAGATTCTGGATATCCAGAAGTTCCAAGAATTACCTTATCACTTAATGAAATTTTAAAATCTAGGAAAATGGTTTTATTAATCACTGGTCAAGAAAAAGTAGATTTGCTGAAGACAAGGAGACATAATGCCTCCTTGCTACCGATCGATGCTCTTATAGAAAAGGCAGATAACCTAGAGATTTTTTTAGTAGAATAAAAGGAGAGATGGCAGAGTGGTCGAATGCGCTGCCTTGGAAAGGCAGTATACGGGCAACCGTATCCGGGGTTCGAATCCCCGTCTCTCCGCCAATTAGTCGTTTAGATTGATTAAATCATTATGGAGTTTTGATTGAAGTTCCTGAGTAAATTCATCAAATTTAACAGCGCCTGCTTTTATTTTTACATGTTTGTAGAGTTCATTTTTTTCTTCGTCGGCCATTTGGATTAAACCAAGCTCAACAGCCTTCTCTAGCCACATCATTGTATATGTCTTGATACCTTCTTTAAGAGCATTTGTTGGGTGAAGTGTATAAGATCTCTTATCTTTCGCTCCTCTTGATTTCTTTAAAAAACCTTCGTTTATTAATTTCTCAATGATTTTAAATGCAGTGGGAAATGAAACCTCCAATTGTTTCTCAACCCATTTAACATTAATAGGCTCTGCATCATCTCTATCTCTACAATAAACTTCATAGACAATAAGTCTTGATTCCGTATCAGTGATGAACCCTCTAAAAAACTGCATCATATTGAACACTCTTAACTCCGAGAGAATAAGATCTTCAATTAGATTTAGTTTATTTTTCATTGTTAGATTATATCAATTTAATTATGTTTTCATTTCCTCCAAATATTTAAACATTACAAAGTAATATTAAAAATATGCAAGATGTGTGTAAAAATAATTTTAATGTCCAATTATGTGAGCCATCTTGAATGCTCTTTCTCAAAGAAAAGATATACAAAAGATAAAATTCATAATTTATCTGAAGAGAGTAAGCCTATTCTTGTGAAATATGACTTCAAAAAAATATTAACCGACTATTCATATAATGATTTTGTAAACCGACATACTGACTACCCAGGCTTTTGGAAATATTTACCACTTCTTCCAATAAATTCATCAAACTCAATTATTGACCTTGGAGAATTGATAACTCCTCTAATAAAAATTAACGTAACTAAGTTCCCAAAGAATTCAAAAATTTTCGTAAAAGACGAGGGGAGATTACCAACAGGATCTTTCAAAGCTAGAGGATTGGCCTTAGCAGTTGCCAAAGCAAAGGAATTTGGTATTCAAAAGATGGCAATACCGACCAATGGAAATGCCGGCGCAGCGCTTGCAGCATATGCTTCAAAGGCT
>CACMYW010000037.1:0-5526 GCA_902617955.1 uncultured SAR86 cluster bacterium | reverse complement strand
CAGAGGGCATTAAATTGAAAGGCTCAATTTTAAGTGTAAAAAGTACTAAAAAATATACATCTGTTTCAGGTTGTAAAGCATTGGCAGAAAAGAAATCAAAAGCAGTTGCTTTTAATTTAGATACAGCTCAAGGCAAATGTTATTTACTTAGTTCTGTATCAGGCTCTTCAGCAGATTCAGCTGTAGTTTCAGGGTCATAAACCCCCCTTTATGAACCTAGTTAAGCCGCTCAAATGGGCGGCTTTTCTAACTTAATTAAGCTAGAAAACTTAAATTTAGTCATTCTTGATTATCATATTAACTTATGGGAATATAAATTAAGAATGAATAAAGCTGAGAGAATATTAAAATCTGAGCTTGCTCGCAAAAAACGCCACATGAAGCGAGCAATTGTGGAAAAGCGAACTCAAGAAGAGTACCGTCGACTTAGAAAGCTCAGAAATCAAAGAAAAAAACACCTTTAGCAAGCTCTTAAGCTACACTTTAGGTATGGCAACTAAACCAGGCTTCACAGAATCTTTCTTTGAATGTCCTGATGGAGGATCTTTATATTTTAGATCTTACGGTAATCCAAAAAATCAACCGGTCCTCTGTATGCATGGGCTCACCAGAAATGCAAATGATTTTCATCAGCTAGCACAATTTCTTCAACAATCATTTTATGTAATTTCCGTTGATCAAAGAGGTAGAGCAAGAAGTTCTTATCTTGAAGACCCAATGGCCTATAGCCCTGAGACATACCTTAGTGATATGACTAATTTAATTGCGCACCTAGGTTTTAAAAAAGTACTTCTCATCGGAACTTCAATGGGGGGGTTTATGGCTATGACCATGGCAGCTTTTGATCCAAACTTATTTCCAAAAATTGTTCTAAATGATTGCGGCCCAGAAATTGGTAGTACTGGTGTGAATAATATTGCCTCATATTTAGGTAAGGGTGAAATCTTTAAATCTAAAGCCGATGCATTTACAACCATCCAAAAAAGACACATGCCTGCCTTTCCAAACTTTTCAAATGAAGAATGGAATGATCACATATTCGCTAACATGAAAGAAAACAAGGATGGCTCTTGGCAATTTGATTACGATCAAAATATTAAAGTACTTTTTGATGCAGCAAGCCCATCAGCAACAAATTTGTGGCCAATTTGGGAGGCCATAAACTCTAAGGTACTTCTATTTAAAGGCGAGCTTTCAACTTTATTATCAAAAGAAACTCTAAAGAAGATGCATGAGATCAAGAACTTCAAGAGTCATGAAATTAGTGGAATTGGACATACCCCAACTTTAAACACGCAATTTGAAAAAGAATCTATTTTAAATTTTCTTTTATAAATTTTTAATAACATCTAATCAACTTAACCTTTATGTTGTATATTTTACTATGAGGTAAATTTCAGGAGTAATTATGAAAAATGTTGTGATCGCTGATTTCAAAGTGAAATCAGATAAAGTTCAAGAGATGGCCGAAGTTTTCAAGGAGGCACTTGTTGTAACTAGAAATTTTGATGGGTGTCTTGGCATCGACGTCTATTATGAAGATAAGACTAAGACTTACACATTGATTGAGGATTGGGATTCACTAGAACAATATGAGATCTACCTGCAATGGAGAATTGATAACGGAATTGCTGAGTTATTAGATCCAATTCTTGAGAATGGATGGGATAGCGTGGTCAATAGCGTTAAGCGTCTTGGGACTAAAGAGTCAATATAATTTAAAGGAGAAAAAAATGTTAAAAATTCTTATAACACTTAGCTTGCTTTTGAGTGGTCTGGTTGCCGCTCAACAAAATAAGTACGAGCCTGTAGCTAATAAAGCAGAATATTATGCTTTGAAGTATTTACCAGGCAAAGACTATAGCGATCTTAAAGATTGGGTGCTAGATAACCAAAAAAAGGTGCTCAGTAAAACAGATGCTTATGATAATTTTGAAGTTGTTTTATTTAGGCCACAATTTGGTTCAGATCTAACAAATCATGATGCTGTTTTTCTTGGTTTATGGCCAAGTGCTACTGAGATGTATAAGGGAATGGGATACTGGATCAAAAACGGCGGCAGCCAAGCTGCAAAAATACCTGTTGCGACAGTGCAAGCCGTAGACACATGGCAATGGGCTATCTCAGCCCCGGATGGAGAGCGTGATATTGGCGCTGTACGATTTGCAGATTGCAAGATGAAAGAAGGTGTTAATGGCAACCAAGTTTTTGATGCATACAAAGATTTTGCAATTGCAGCAAAAAAGACCGGCGATAATCTCGGGCGCAAGATGATTTTCCCTGGGCCCGGAGCCACCGAGGGAGATTATGATTATGTTTATTCATTGTACGCCCGAACGGTAGATGAGCTTGGTTCAGGAGCTGATAATTATTGGCAAAATATTAATGGATCTAAGGAAGATCAAGCACTCAATGATTTAATTGAAAGTTGTTCAAACTATCGTATATACATTACAGAGCAAATTCTCTAAAACTTTAGCGAAGGGGTTATACCCCTTCGTTATTTTTCAGTACATTGTGCCGTCAAGGTTTGATTTGGATCAGTGAATTCTAGTGTGTTATTTATTTTGCTAAAAGTGACTATTGCCGCGCCATCTTCATTCTCATAAAACTTCCCAAATACTGTTGTTTGATTCATGAAAAAGCCTTCTCGGCTGCTTAAATTAACTCCCCCTACCTCAAAATATCTTTCGAAATCATTAAACTTTACATTGACTCCATCACAATCGAACTCTTTGTCTGAGTTTTGACTACAGTTTGAAATCATGAGTAAGATACTGCAAGTTACTAAAAAATATTTCATATCGAAATTTTAGATATATATTCCTAAATCATCAACAATCTTTTAGTTGCTTTAGTTATAATTCTTTCATGGAAAAAGCCAGTCAATTTATTCGGGTATGGCATGAAAATTTTCTTCATCAAAATACAAATTTTTTAGATACGATTTTGCATGATGAGGTAGTTTTTTACTCCCCAGTAGTATTCAAGGGCATCCATGGAAAATCCATGACAAAGCTCTATTTATCGGCTGCCGGTGAATCATTTAATATGAAAAAATTTGCTTATATTAGGGAAGTTCATCAAGGTTTGCATTCAGTTTTGGAATTTGAAACATTTATTGATGATATTGCGGTAAATGGAGTGGACATAATTGAGTGGGATGAAAAAGGAAAGATCATTAATTTCAAGGTAATGGTTAGACCTTTTAAGGCAATTGAGAAAGTTAGAGAAAAAATGATTGAGTCCTTAGAAAAAATTTCAAATTAGACATAGCCGTGAATCAAAGGATTTTAATCTTCTTTTTGATTGGTTTAATTATCTTCTTTATAGATCAAATATCCTATCAAGAAGATTCAAATAGTGTCTTTATCTCTGACCAAAGAATTAATATGCTAATTAATTCTTGGAATACTCAGGTGGGTCGAAACCCATCCTCCGATGAGCTTATTGGACTAATTAATAATGCTATCGAAGAAGAAATTCTCTATCGTGAAGCTCTAAAACTTGGGCTAGATCAAGATGACATTATTGTTAAACGACGTTTGATACAAAAAATTATGCTGCTTAAGAAGAGCTCATTGCCTGAGCCCAAAGAATCCGAATTGGTTAATTTTTATCAAGATAATCTTGATAATTATACTTCTGCAGATGATTACTCATTCGAACATCTTTTTTTTAAAAAAGGGCCTGATGCATTCAATCAAGCAAACAAAGCAGCCATAGAGGGCTATAAATCAAGTGCTGGTGATCCGTTCTATGCAGGAGATCAGTTTTCAAATCATACCCTTACTCAAGTCAAAGATATTTTTGGTAATGGATTTGCCTCTGCACTGTCATCACAAAAAGAAGGGCTTTGGTCCGATCCTATTACCTCAGCATTTGGTATACATTTGGTTTATATCTCTTCAACCAATCCGAGCAAATTAAAAACTTTTAAAGAAGTAAAAGATCTGGTCATGCAAGATTTTATAGCGTATCGCTCTGATCAATTGTCACAACAATTTATAGATGAGCTTAGAAATGAATATACAGTCGCAATAAGTCCTAACTTTAATCTCAATTAATTCATTTAAAACATGCTTTTTTTTAATGTCCATTCAGGTAAAATGACCCCGAATCACTTTTAGTACAGGGGCATGAAAAAAATTTTCTTATTATCTTTAATAAGCTGTTTGCTTACTGCTAATGTGCTTGCCCAAAATGTTGCGCCATCCATTACTGATCCTGAGGCATTAGCTAAAGTGCAACAGCAGCGCGATGAGGTCTTCAAAAAAATGTTTGCTGATCCAACCAATCTGACACTGTTGTTTGAGTATGCAAATCTTTCTATCTTAGTTGGGGATCTTGAGGCTGCAATTGGTGTGTTTGAGCAAATGCTTATCTATGACAATGAACTACCTCGGATTCGATTGGAATTGGGTGTTTTGTATTTTAGATTGGGAGCATATGCCTTGGCTAATACTTATTTAAAAAGTGTGAAGGAGTTTAATCCACCGCCTGAAGTTGTTAACCGCGTTGACCAATTTTTAGCCGCCATTGAGGATGCTGAGGAGCCAATAAAATTTCAACAAATCATTGCCATGGGCATGAAGCATACCACCAATGGTAATTCAGGTATTAATGCTGATTTTATTGAAATTGGTGACTTTTTGCTTGAAGTAGATCCTGAAGCTCGCAGAACCTCCGATCAAAGCAGAATGCTTAATTATTCGATTAGCTTCGATCAGGATCTTAATCATCCTCGAGGCGATAACGTCCAGTACTACTTTAGTTACGGTACGGATACTTTTGATACATTTTCACAATTTAATGTTCAAAGTAATGTCATTTCGGTGAGACGGAATTTTAATTTAGATGACAACGTGTTTAAGGTAAATGAGCATTCTTGTTGTGATCTTTTAGGTTTTTTTAATATCAAAGACCCTGTTTTTTCTCCCAGCATTAACTTGGTCAGAGTGGTCCTTAATCGCCAAGAAATATTGCGAAGCGGACGCATTTCACTAGATTATTCAGGTATTTTAGAAAATGGTTCTGCAATACTATTATCGTATTATCGGGATGAAAAAGCATTTAGGTCATTAACTGCTAAAAGCGGAAGAATAAACGGGTTTGCTTTTGGGCAAACATTTTCTATTCCTTCCAGGCAGGCAACACTGGGTTATAAAGCCATTCTTGAAAATTACCGTGCCAACATTAGGTATGAAAATTATGAGAATTATGGGTTTGAGTTAACCTACGGTGAGCCTTTTTGGTGGGGCTGGCAATCATCTTATAAATACAGCTACAACGATAAAGGTCATGACAGTGATTTCCCTTTATTTGGTCATCGATCCGATCGCTTGGAAACCTTACGCATGAACTTTACTAAGTCTTTATCACTTTGTTGGTCGGCAAATCTTTCTGCCACAATGAGTGATTCAAGGAGCACCATTAGTATTTATAAAAGAAGGTCAAATAACTACTCAGCAACCTTTAATTACATGTGCTTTAAGTAAAAAGTGACAATATGTCACTTTTTTGGTA
>CACMYW010000036.1:0-6032 GCA_902617955.1 uncultured SAR86 cluster bacterium | reverse complement strand
TGCTCCATGATCTTTACATCTCTCTTCTGCCAATTCAATTTCAGCAGTATTGCCAGATATAACAGTCTGTAGTGGTGAATTAAGATTTGCTGCATTCACCACCCCAGCACTCTCACTGGTAATATTCTTACAAATATTAATTACATCTTGGGTATCCATCCCCAATATTGCAGACATTGAGCCATTTTCAGCCTTTTCCATTAGCTCTCCTCGGCTTCGAACAAGCTTCAGAGCATCGCATATATCTATAGCAGACGCGCAAACTAAAGCAGTATATTCGCCGAGGGAATGCCCAGACATGCTATCTATTTCAATATTTGGGTGCACTTCCAACAATTTTTGATAGTGAAGATAAGAAACAAATAATAATATCGGTTGAGTAATTGAGGTTTGATTTATACGATCATCATCTGATTCAATAAGGCTTAATGCATCCTCGGAAATCAAGTCTGATAAGCAGTCTAATGCTATCTTATTTTTTGAACTCTTAGCATACGATAGAAGTTCATTCTTACTCAACATAAAGGAATGCTGTGAACCCTGTCCAGGGAACACAAGGAAGAGTTTTTTGTGCATGATTATGCTTCGATTTCTTCTGATTCTTCTTTTTCAGGCTTTCTTAGGTCTTTAATTAATCTACCTTTATAAAAGCCATCAGCTGTCATTTGGTGACGTAAATGACGTTCGCCAGATACCGGATCAGTAGAAAGTGTTAGAGATGAAAGTGCATCGTGAGAGCGACGCATTCCAATTCGAGATCTAGTTTTTTTACTTTTCTGTACAGCCATAATCTAAAAAAAACGTATCCTAACAGAAAATATTGGTATTGAGTATAAAAAATTAACTAAATATCTTTGTAACTCTTTGGAAATCGTCATTAAGATCAGCTACAAATAAATGCTGTTGATTATCAATGTTCAAAAAAGCAATGGATTGGGAATGTAACGCCAATCTTTTAAATGTTGGATGCAATCTATAAAACTCTTTAAAAAGTTTTATGTTGCCGTATTTAAAATCTCCCAATACAGGATGTTTAATTGATTCTGCATGGGCTCTGATTTGATGCAATTTACCAGTGAGTATCTCAATTTCAACCAAAGTGTAGTTTTTATAAATCTTTATAGGGTTAAAGATGGAAAGTGCTTCTTTTCCTGAATCGTCAACCAGTGATGTTTTGATATTATTTCTTCTTCTTGCTATTAATTTATCTGTAACTGTTATTGATTTTTTAAGCTTCCCACAAATAATTGCAAGGTATGTCTTTGTAATTTTCTTGGTTCTTAATAAATCATTAAAGTGCTTTAAAAATAGCTTATTTTTCGATAAGACGATACATCCGGATGTTTCCTTATCAAGCCTATGACATAAATCTATGTCATTTGAAGAATATATACTCCTGACCCCATCAATTAAACTAAATTTTTGTCCAGATCCTCCATGGACACTAATACCTTCGGGTTTATTAATAACTATAAAATCATCGTCATCAAAAATAATTGCATTTTTTATAAGTTTTTCAATTTTTGGGGGTAAGTTCTTAAAATTATTATCTCTTTTTTCTGATTCAAGATATGGAGGTAATCTAATCTCATCTCCTAAACTTATTTTTGTTTGGGCTTTGCACCTCTTTGAGTTAATCCTAATTTCACCCTTCCTAATCATGCTATAAATCTTAGATTTAGGTAAATTTGGAAATTTGTATATCAAATAATTATCTAGCCTTCTCTGATCATTGTTTGCGTCTACTTTTAGGTTTTTTTGGCTCATTGGTGTATTATCTACCACATTAGATAAAGCTAAGGCTTAATTAACTTAGCAAAAGCCTTTTTTAAAAGGCATTAAAATTAGGGTTAATTATAGAGTTAACCGAGATAAATTAAGAGAAGAAAGAACAGTTTTAATTCAAGCTACTAAGGTAGCCCAATTAGAGAGCAACCATCCCGATAAGACTCTCTAATTCAACAGCATGGAATGCTTGTTCTTCTCTGTTACTGGAGAAAAAATGAAAAGAATATTAATTAATAAGTCATTGACTGATGAAATTCGTGTGGCATTAGTTGAAGGGGCCAAGTTGTATGACTTGGATAACGAAACGAGTGATAAAAACCTACTCAAAGGAAGTATTTTTAAGGCTAGGGTTTCTAGGGTTGAAACTAGCTTAGACGCAGCATTTGTATATTTTGGATCAGAGAGACATGGATTCCTTCCACTTAAAGAACTAACCTCAGAATATTTTGAAAAAGGCAATGAAGGCAAAAGAAAATGCATTCTTAAAGAAAACGATGAAATTATTGTTCAGGTTCTAAAGGAAGAACGAGGTACCAAAGGAGCTGCATTATCTACTCAACTATCTTTAGCAGGAAGATTCTTAGTTTTAATACCAAATTCCACAAAAGGTGGAGGTGTATCAAGGAGAATCTCAGGCGAAGAAAGAGACCAAGTTAAGGACATAATTAAAAACCTTCCAATTCCTGAAGGTATGAGCGTTATTGTAAGAACAGCTGGTCTCGGACGCAATCAAGAGGAGCTTCAATGGGATCTTGATTATCTTTTATCTCTATGGAAGCAAATAAGTGGTAATTTAGATGAATCTGAGTGCCCTTCTCTTATCTACAAAGATGACAAGTTAATACTTAGAGTCTTTAGAGATTATTTTAAAGAAGACATAGAAGAAATACTTATAGACGATAAAGATGTATTCGAAGAAGCATCAATGTTCGCTCAATCAGTAATACCTGATCATGCTACCAAGGTGCAGTTCTATAATGAAGAAATACCCTTATTTAATCGCTATCAAGTCGAATCTCAGATTGAGTCTGCTTTTCAAAGAGAGATAAGCCTCCCATCTGGTGGATCTATAGTTATAGATCCAACCGAAGCTATGGTAACAATTGATGTAAATTCATCCAGAGCTACAAAGGGTAAGGATATTGAAGAAACAGCCTTAGCAACAAACATGGAAGCTGCAGTTGAGGTTGCTCGTCAACTAAGACTAAGAGATCTTGGAGGTCTAGTGGTCATCGACTTCATAGACATGCAGGATGAAACAAATCAGTCAAAAGTTCTTAATGCAGTAAGAAGAGCTGTTCATGGTGATAGAGCAAGAATCCAAATTAGTGAGATATCTAGGTTTGGCTTGCTTGAACTTTCAAGACAAAGATTAAGACCATCGTTAAATGAAACATATGACATTGAGCATGTTCTCGTGAGAGGACCAAAATCATTGGGCCAATCTATTCTTAGAATTGTTGGTGAAGATGCAGCCAAGGAAAATACTGCTGAAATTCATGTTTTTGTGCCCGCAGATGTAGCCAGTTATCTACTTAATGAAAAAAGAAGAGAAATTATCACCATAGAAAATATGAATAAGGTTGCAGTAATTGTTGTAGCTGATCCATACAAATCACGTCCTTACTATAAAGTTGCTAGAGTTAAATCAAGTGACGTTAAAGGAAAAACTTCTTATCAAATGACACCTCAGAGTCCTGAGCCAGACATGTCATGGCGAGATGCTGATCAAACCTTAACAAATAAAAAGCCTTTGGTTGAAGTAACAGCACCTCCAAAAATGCCAAAAAGAAAGAAATCAGCTTTAAAAGGTATCTTTTCATTTTTATTTAATAACGACAGCAAGAATAAGAAAAAGAAAAAATCTAATAACAAAAGAAAGCCTCGTGCAAAAACACAACATAATAGGAAAAATAAACAACATGGTAATAAAAATTCTAGAAGAGATAACAGGCGAACTCCGCAAAAAAATAATCGCAATAGAAGACCTCAAAATAGAAATAATAAAACTTCAAATGATAGAAAATTACCAAATGAAAACAGAACTAATTCCAATAACCGGCTAGAGAATCAGCAGAAAGATACTGTTAAGAAACCAGCGCCAGTAAAAAAGGAAACAGTTCAAACTGAATCTTCTAAGGTAAAAATTAAGACTACTGAAGTTGTCCAACCTGTATCTCAGGAGGTTAAAGATGCTCCAAAAAGAGCTAAGAATGATCCTCGATATAAGAGCGAATAAGTAGACCTGAAATTGAGCCTTCAGGCGGAATTGAAGGGAGTTTATTTAAATTAAACCAATAAGCTTCTTCAATTTCTTCATCTTCAAGAATTATTTCTCCTGAATCGTATTCTGCAAAATAACCTATCATGAGTTGACTGGGAAATGGCCAATTTTGGCTTGAAAAATATTTAATATTTTTTACATTGATGCCAACTTCTTCCTTAACTTCACGAACCAGAGCCTCTTCACAACTCTCACCAGGCTCTATGAACCCTGCTAATGTGCTAAACATACCTTTTGGAAAATGTTTACTTCTTCCAAGCAAAATCTCATCGCCTCTATGGATCAAAGTAATGATACAAGGAGATATTTTTGGATAAATAAATTCATTATTACATGAGCACTGGAAAGCCTCTTCAGATGAAATGAAGTCTGTTTTCTTTCCACATGCACCACAGTACTTACTATTACGTCGCCAGTAATTTATCATTTTAGATCGTCCAATTAACGAAAAGCTCTCTTGATCAAGTGAGCCCAATATCATTCTTAAATCAACAAAATCATAGTCGTCTAAATCTAAAAATAAGTTTTCAGCTATGTCTACAGTGCATAGTGTTTTGTTATCTTTTAAAGCAATAGCAATTAAATCATTTATATCAAAAAATAAGTTAAATTCTTTGCAGGGATGTATAAATCTCTGGTTTTTATTATTGATTAATAATTTATCCTGATAAAATATCATTACCTCAGCATCATCACTGAGTTTAGGTTTAAGTTGCCTAACAAATTTCATAGGTGTAATTATGGCATTGATTAATAATTTATATAGTTCATTTTTAGGTCATTCTCCAGAGTGGTATAAAAAAACAATTATTGGCTTTTTAATAGTAAATCCATTCCTGCTGTGGCTTCTTAATCAGTTAAATTTTGATGGCGGTTTCATCATGGGCTGGGTGTTGTTAATTCAGTTCATCTTTACCCTTGCTCTAGCTTTAAAGTGCTATCCCCTTCAACCAGGTGGATTAATTGCAATTCAGTCACTATTCATGGGTTTGACTACTCCATACACCTTAATGCATGAGGTTGAAAATAACCTAGAAGTAATTCTGTTACTTGTATTTATGGTTGCAGGTATCTATTTCATGAAAAACTTAATGCTTACAATCTTTACAAGATTGTTTTTACAAGTTAAATCAAAAACCTTGCTCTCATTATTATTTTGTTTTGTAGCTGCATTCTTATCTGCTTTTCTTGATGCATTAACTGTTACTGCAGTTCTGATAGGTGTTGGTATTGGTTTCTATCGAATCTTTCACTTAGCTACATCAGGTAAAAGTTTTGGAGAGGACCACAATTATCTTGATGACTCATCCTTGAATTCACTGGGTCAAGAAGAACAAGAAAATTTCAAAGCTTTTCTACGAAATCTTTTAATGCATGGTGTGGTTGGTACTGCGCTAGGTGGAGTTTGTACAATTGTAGGCGAGCCTCAAAACTTATTGATTGCTAATGTTGCTGATTGGGAGTTTATTGAGTTCATTATAATAATGGCCCCTATTACCATGCCTGTATTTGCAGCTGGCATGATTACTTGCTTTGCAGTTGAAAAATTTAAAATTGCAGGCTTTGGAACTCAACTACCCAATGAAATCAAAGATATATTTAAAAATTACAGTGCCTATCAAAAGAGCAATCTAACTGAACAAGATAAAACAAATCTTTTGATTGAATCTTTTGTTGGGATTCTGTTGATTATTGCTTTAGCTCTGCATGTTGCTGAGGTAGGTATTATCGGTCTTGGCGTTATAGTTTTGCTGACTGCCTTTAAGGGTGTTACTGAAGAGCATGATCTTGGGCCTGCCTTTAATGAAGCTCTACCATTTACTGCATTGTTAGTTGTTTTCTTTTGCATCGTTGGTGTTATACATGATCAAAACTTATTTGATCCAATTATTGTTTACGTTTTGGCCCAAAGTACTGATATTCAGGCACCATTATTTTTTGTTGCAAACGGTGTCCTTTC
>CACMYW010000035.1:0-7292 GCA_902617955.1 uncultured SAR86 cluster bacterium | reverse complement strand
TCTTTCTTGATAACTTCCGGCGGGGCATTATCAACAAATTTCTTGTTATCAAGTTTTTGGTTAATTCTCTTAATTTGTTCAGCAAGCTTTGAAGCTTCCTTTTTCATCTTCTTAATTTCTTCCTCTGAATTGAATAATTTTTCAACAAGAATATGAATCTTAATTTGGTCACTTATTACCGTAATTGAATTCGAAGGCTCTGATTCAGAAAGTTTAATACTTGTAAGGTTTGCTGTTTTGCAAATTACAGCTTCATGATCAGAAATAATTTTTTGGAATTCAGCATTATATTTCCCAGAAATCTCAACTTTGACAGGTCCATTAGAAATGCTTGGATTATCTGACTTTAAGGATCTAATCGTTGAAATTATTTCTATTATCTTATCTACCGAATTATTGGATTCTGGGACAGCAGCATTAATGCTTTCATCAAACAGTGATTCAACTAGAAATTTATTATCTGTTTTAAGCCCTAAACCTTTAATCTTTTTATTGAGCTCTTCAGTGATAAAAGGCATAAAGGGATGAAGCAATGTTATGATTTTTTGGAACTCTTTGATCATGCTATGTATTACTTTTGAAGCATCATTTTTTTGATCATCAAGAAAGACTTTCATAAATTCGATATACCAATCGCAGTAATTACCCCATATCAGTTCATATAAACTATTGCTTGCTAAATCAAATCGGTAATCATTGATATGTTTTTTTAGATCTTGGTAAGTTTCAAAAGTTTTTCTTGCAATCCAATCTGAATAAATATTCGATTCAATATCTTCGGTCATGACAAAGTTATTTTTTTGAATTTGAAATTCAATAAAATTGAATGCATTCCAGATTTTATTGCAAAAATTTCTATAGCCTTTGATTCTACCTATATCAAAGTTAATATCTCTGCCTGGTGAGGCAAGAGCATAATATGTAAATCTCAGAGCATCTGTTCCGTAAGCATCAATACCTTTAGGAAACTGTTTAGTTGTCTGCTTTGAAATTTTTTCTTTAAGCTGTGGCTGCATCAAGCCCGTTGTTCTTTTAATCAATAAATCCTCAAGAGAGATGCCATCGATCAAATCAATAGGATCGATAATATTGCCCTTTGATTTTGACATTTTTTGACCATTTTCATCTTTTATTAACCCCGTAATAAAAACTTCTTTAAACGGAATTTCATCTAAGAAATAATTGGTCATCATGATCATTCGAGCGACCCAAAAGAAAATAATATCAAAACCTGTAACCAAAGTAGTGGTTGGGTGGAAAGAGCTTAGCTTTGGAGTTTTTGAAGGCCATCCTAGTGTTGCAAAGGTCCATAGGCTTGAAGAAAACCATGTATCAAGAACATCCTCATCTTGACTTAATTTACCTTTGATTTTAAATCTCTCTCTTATGTCTTCCTCAGATGAACCCACATAATAGTTTGAACTTTCGTCGTACCAAACCGGTATTCTATGACCCCACCATAACTGACGACTGATGCACCAATCTTGGATATTTCCTAGCCATTGAAAATATGTTTTTTCCCAGTTGCTAGGCACAAACTTTATGTCACCATTTTTCACTAAATCAATAGCAGAAAGCGCCATCTTTTTTGTATCCACATACCATTGATCAGTAAGAAAGGGCTCTAAAATCTCATCTGAGCGATCTCCGAAGGGAAGGGAGGTTTCATATTCTTCAATACCAGCAATTAAATCCTCAGATTCTAAATTCGCTAGAATCTTTTTTCTTGCCTCAAACCTATTTAATTCATGGAAGTTTTTTGGAGCACATCCACATATTTTGGCGTTCTTATCTAAAACAGAGATAGGTTCAAAGGAAGATTCATCTCCTTGAATAATATTATTTTTACTATCCATGCTTAGACCATGTCTCTTACCTATCTCATAATCATTAAAGTCATGTCCTGGAGTAATTTTTACTGCTCCTGATCCAAAATCCATATCCACATAATCATCTGCAATAATAGGAATTTTTCTGTTACAAAGTGGCAGCTCAACATCCTTACCAATATATTCTTTGTATCTTTTATCATCGGGATGAACTGCTATTGCCATGTCACCTAATAAAGTTTCAGGTCGAGTTGTAGCAACCGTAATAAACTCATCAGTGCCGTCAATTTTATATTTAATGCTGGTCAGCTTTACATTCTTTTCTTTATTGACAACCTCAAGGTCCGATAATGATGTTTGAAGAGCTGGATCCCAATTAACAAGTCTAGATCCTCTGTAAATTAATCCATCTTCATGCAATTTGTTAAAGGCCAGAATTACAGCATCTTGGTAGTCCTCATCATAAGTAAATCGCTCAGATTCCCAATCCAAGCTAGCACCCAGCCTTCTAAGTTGATTAGTGATGGTATTGCCAGATTTATTTTTCCAGTTCCAAACTTCTTGTTCAAATTTTTCTCTGCCTAACTCTTTTTTTGTTTTGCCAGCTTCTAACAATTGTCTTTCTACAACCATTTCGGTTGCGATGCCGGCATGATCAGTTCCTACCTGCCAATGAGTTTTATAGCCACTCATTTTTTTATACCTAATCAAGCAGTCCATGATTGCATTTTGAAATCCATGTCCCATATGCAAAGTACCCGTGACATTGGGCGGAGGGATCATGATGCAGTAAGGAGTTTCTCCCTCGGATTGAGAAAACAATCCTGAGGCCTCCCACTCTTTATAAAGGGATTCTTCTATTTTTGATGGATCATATTGTTTGGAAGCCACTATTTTACTTGGACGACAAAACCATTTCTGTTAACAAGGGAACAGGCCTTCCTGTACTTCCTTTTTTTGGACTCGTCACCCATGCAGTTCCAGCTATATCTAAATGTGCCCATCTAAAATCTTCAGCAAATCTTGATAAGAAGCACGCAGCAGTAATTGTTCCTGCTCCACTTCCACCAATATTGGCAAGATCAGCAAAGTTAGTTTTTGTACAGCTTTGATACTCATCCCATAAAGGTAGCTGCCAAGCTCTATCAAATGTATTTTCACCAGCAGCTAAAATATTGTCCGCAAGCTTTTGATCATTGGACATTAACCCTGAAGCATGCTGACCTAACGCGACTACACAAGCTCCAGTTAAGGTTGCAATATCAATTACATATTTTGGTTTATATCTTTTAACGTAGGTAAGCGCATCACACAAAACAAGCCTACCTTCTGCATCAGTATTCAAGATTTCAATTGTTTGACCAGACATCGATGTTACAACATCACCTGGTTTTGTAGCCTTTGATGATGGCATATTTTCAGCGCAAGCCATGACACCAATCACATTTACTTTTGCATTAATTCTTGCAAGAGTCTGCATGACACCAAAAACTGATGCTGCACCCCCCATATCCCATTTCATTTCATCCATTTTCCCGCTGGGTTTAAGTGAGATTCCTCCTGTATCAAATGTTATTCCTTTTCCGACTAGCACTGCAGGAGCAACATTTTTTGGGCCTCCATTGTACTCGATAATAACCATCCTAGGAGGTTCAATACTACCTCTTGCAACAGATAAATAAGAACCCATTTTTAGCTGTGCCAATTGTTTTTCATTTAAAGATTTTATTTTAAGTTTAGGAAAGATTTTTTTTAGTTGTTTCGCTTTAGATTCTATGATCCTCGGAGTGCAGTGATTGGCAGGCAAGTCACCAAGAAACTTTGTTGCATTCATACCTTCACCAATAGCGTAGCCTTTTTTAACAGCAGCCGAAGTATTTCTAGACTGAGAAGCCGATAATTGAAAACTAGTAAAGGTAACTTTTGAGAGGGGCAATTTCTTTACAGTTTTATTTTTTGTTAGATTAAACTTATATGATGAAGACTCAACGGTTCTTGCAGCTACTTCAACTAAATTTCCAAAAGGATTTGAAATAATTGAATCATTAAGATGAATTGATAATTCTTTCTCGTTATGAGCATTTGCTAATGAAACCATCCTGGTAAACATTTCAACCCATTTTCTTAGCTCAGCTTTTTTATTGGGCTGCTTAATAAATAAAATTTTATTAATTTTTACATTTGGGCATTCCACCCAAGCATGAGTTATGTTTCCTGAAGAAACATCCTTAACCGCTTTATCTATGGTCTTTGCAATAACCTGATTTTTTGTTGAACTAAAGAAAGTAGATTTTATGTGCTTCACAAAATCATTCCCATTGGAGGCCTTTTCAACTGCAACGGCGAGAGCACTTGATTTGAATTGTTTAATATTTTTTTTGTCTAAACTCTTATGATTAACTGTGGCAAGGACTTTATAAGTCATTTCATTTTCTCCATGGTTACTTGATATGATTGATATTGTAATCGAACATATTGTCTAAGGCATGCATACCAGTAATATTATTTCCAAACATATTAACCATAAGGTATTTTCCAGCTTTATTTTTATACTTCTAACAATGGTTGGTATTTTGTTTATCTCACGATCTGTAGGATATTTTGAAAAATCAGTTGCAGGTCAATTAGATCCAAACATTATCCTCAATATACTGATACTTCGATTACCTGATTTTCTTTCATTTTTAATTCCATTCTCAATCTTTATCAGCCTTTATTTGAATTTTTCAAATCAATATTCTAGTAACGAGATATACGCTATCTTCAATACTGGCACATCTCGGCTCTCGATCGTTTCAAGTTTGAATATGCAGTTGATCTTGATTTTGATAAGTGTCTTAATATTGAGTGTTTTCATTGGACCAGCAACTAAGCAGATGTCTGAGGAAATTCAGCAATTTACAAGTTTTGAAAAGAAGCTTCTTCAATTGCAGCCTAAAATCCTTAATAGTGTTCCGGGGTCAGATGGAAAAATTTATTTTGATTCAATGAATCAAGATGGTTTCACCGATGTTATTTTTATTGAACCAAATGGATCTGATATCTCAATTATTCAATCTAAAAAAATGGAGGTTTTAGGAAATGAGGTAAATAACCTTAAATTAAAATTCAATTCTGGACTTATGAGCTCAACTTTAAAATCCGGCGATTCTCTTGAAATTACTTTCAATGAATTTATCCATCCTATAAACCAAGATAACAGCACATCCACTGTTTTTAGTTTTAGAAAAGTTTTTGATTTTGAACAGTCTGATAACTTTATTAACATTCAATGGCGAATTTCTTTGGTAATCATGACGCTAAGTTTGATTTACTTTGCTTTTATTTTAGCTCCTTTATCTCCGAGAGCTTCTGTATCAGCTCAATTTATTCCTGGGCTGTTAATTTATATTTTATATTTAGCCAGCTTAATCTTTTACAGAGATACTTTCTCTGATAATAACAAAGTTCTATATTACGGTTTGTGGCCCATTCATTTTACTTACATATTGTTAATAACAATTTATCCAAAAAGTAATTACTTTCAATACCTCATTACACAAACTTCAAAAAGGCAAATTTTTTTATTGGTCATTATTTTAGCTTTAATGACATATTGGATTGCAGGATGAGCAATTTTTTTTCATATATTTATAAACATCTATTTTTAAGGTGTTTTTTCATTTCACTTCTAACACTGCTTATTTTTTTTGTTTTAGATTTTGTAATCTCGTTAATTACTGAAAGCTCTGGGTTCTCAATGTTTCAAATTCAAAATACTGTTATTGAATCTTTTGAAGGATTGCTGAGTTATTTTGAAATGATAATGCTTTTGAGCGTTCTAATAACTCTTTCAATATTTAAACAGGCCAATAACATAGTAATTCTCCAATCATTTGGTCAATCGCCACTTAAAATAAGTATGATTACTGCATGTGCACCTTTGGTTTTATCTTTTCTATTCATAGGATTTTCACTATTAATACCTTCAAATGATTTTGATACATATCCTCAATGGGAGCTTGAAGATCAGTCAATTTCCATTCTGCAAAAAGATAAAGTTATTAGTATTGATTTTTCAAGTAATAAAATTAATAAAGTATTAAGCACAACTCCCAATGACTTGTCTGCAAATACCGAACCATCTTCAGTTTTACAAAAAATGTCATCAAGAACTCTCTCTCTTCCATTTGCAACATTAGCTTTGGTGCTGCTGGCTTCTATATTTTTATACAAACATCAAAGAAATTTTTCTTTAAGTCAGTCGATTTTCTTTGGAATCGCTGCCGGGTTTGGATATAAGCTTATCAGTGATTTATTTTATTTAGGTTTTAGATCGTTCGACCTGAACATTAATTTAGGTATATACATCCCACCAACCATTGCTTTATGTCTTTCCGTATTCTTTTTTTTGAGACTATCTAAACCCTAATAAGTTTTGTTTTCGAGAGAATGTCATTAATAGCAAGTCTTTGAGGATGAAAATAAATTAGCAATAAGGGTAGGCCACCAAGCAGATAAATACATACGTTTATAAGAAATCTAAATGCTGTTTGAGATAATGAGATCCTTTGCTCTCCAATATTCACTAATTTGATCTTCCAAACCTTCATACCTAATGTTTGCCCACCTCGCATCCAAAAGAATGCAAAAAATGACCAAGCTGTAATGATGCTAACAATGAATCCAACAAACGGATTTAGCGGATTAAAATTATTGAGAAATAACAATATTGATCCAACCAAGAACCAGACCCCTAATAACAAAAGACTGTCATAAATTCCGCAAAGAAATCTAGTAAGAAAACTTGGGTATTGAATGTTAGAATGCATAAACCTATCTAGTATAAGGAATTGATTATGTCTCAACAATCCAGTTTTTTTGGTCATCCTACTGGTTTAAGAACTTTGTTCTTAACTGAAATGTGGGAACGAATGTCTTATTACGGAATGAGAGGAATCATGGTTCTATTCATGACCGCAGGACTTACAGGTTCAAATCCAGGGCTGACATTTAGTGCTGTAGAAGCAAATGCAATTTATGGAGCATATATAGGTTTAGTCTACTTTATGGTGGTGCCCGGTGGTTGGCTCGCAGATAATATTTTTGGCTATCAAAAGGCTGTTTTGCTTGGCGCAATCATTATCGCTATTGGCCATTACACGCTTGCAATTCCTTTAGAACAAACCTTTTTTCTTGGTTTGCTCTTTGTAATCTTAGGGACGGGGCTTCTCAAAGGAAATATTTCGGCGATTGTCGGCAAGATGTATGACAACAATGATTCAATGAGGGATGCTGGTTATACGATATTTTATATGTCAATTAACATAGGATCTGTTCTTGGATTTCTTATTTGTGGCTGGTTGGGAGAAAACATTGGTTGGCATTGGGGTTTTGGTGCTGCTGGGATTGGAATGACCTTTGGAGTTTATCAATTTGTGAAGTACAGACATCTTTTGGGATCTGCTGGAGCAGAGCCTAATG
>CACMYW010000034.1:0-7727 GCA_902617955.1 uncultured SAR86 cluster bacterium | reverse complement strand
GCCTTATTTAAAACAGGCACAAAATGGACAAGACAACTTTACGGGTTTTAAAACTCAGAGAGTAGGTGCATTAATAGCAAGATCTGCAACCTCCAGAGATCTTGCCATGCATTCGATGATTAACCAAATGGCTGAGTTATTTCTTCAGGATCATTGCGACAATTATCAGCTTCACTTCACTTCGGCAATTAATATTGGCCCTGGAGAAACGCCACAGATTTTACATAGAGATCGAGGGGTATGGGGCGGATATGTCTCAAGAAAAATTGAGACTCAGTTCAGTGCAATATGGGCAGTAACAGATTTTACTTTTGAAAATGGTGCCACACAAATTGTTCCGGGTTCTCATAAATGGGATAAAGACAGGGAGCCTAAACCTGACGAAATTGCTTATGCCGAAATGAAAGCTAAGTCTGTACTAATTTATACAGGTTCAGTTTTGCATGGAGGGGGAGAAAATAATTCAAAAGAATCAAGACTGGGAGTGTTTTTGCATTATGCTCCGAGCTGGCTAAGACAAGAAGAAAATCAATACCTCTCATGTCCACCAGAAATAGCCAAAGATTTTTCACCTGAGTTAAGAAAGCTTATTGGTTATTCAAAAGGTGGGTATGTACTTGGATTTTATACAGACCCAAAAGACGAAACGGGTGAGCTTGAGTCCGTCTCTCCCTCAAGGCTGTTTAATGATCAAAGAGATGAGTACTCAAGAATTGAAAGTGCGAGTGAATTAGTAAAAGAGTCCTTAAAAAAAGGAATATAGTTTTTATTCACCAAATGAAAACACTTTATCCAGATATTTCTCCTTTTAATTCTGATTTCCTTGTCCAAGGCTCTCATAAAATTTATTTTGAGGAATCAGGAAATCCAGATGGTAAACCCGTAGTTTTTCTGCATGGAGGACCTGGGGGTGGCGGAGATAAAAATGTCAGACGTTTTTTTAATCCTGAGGTTTATCGAATTGTTAACTTTGATCAACGGGGGTGCGGACGCAGCAAGCCACACGGACTGCTTGAAGAAAATACGACTTGGCACTTAGTTGAGGATATTGAAGCCATTCGTGAAAAATTAAACATAGATAGATGGATGGTTTTTGGTGGTTCTTGGGGAAGCACATTAGCCCTTACTTATGCTCAAACCCACCCTGAGAGGATCACTGAAATGGTGTTAAGAGGGATTTTTCTCTTAAGAAAAAAGGAGCTTGATTGGTTTTATCAAGAAGGTGCGAGCAAGATTTTTCCAGATAGCTGGAAAGCGTTTATCAAAGTTATTGAGCCAAATAAAAGACATAACCTCATGAACGCTTATTATGAGATCTTTAAAGGTTCTGATAAACAGAAGAAGGAAAAAGCAGCTGTTGCCTGGTCGCAATGGGAGGCTGCGACCAGTAGCATCGTAATCAATAAAGCTAGGATAGAAGGTTTTTCAAATATTGATTTTGCGATTGCATTTGCAACTATAGAAAATCATTATTTTATTAACGGTGGTTTTTTTGAAAATGAAAATCAGCTTATTAATAATATAGATCTAATAAGATCTATCCCATCAGTAATTGTGCAAGGCAGGTATGACGTTGTTTGTCCTATGGATACTGCTTGGGAACTTCATCAAGCATGGCCTGAAGCTGAATTTATTGTTGCTGATAACTCTGGACACAGCGCATTTGAAAAAGAAATTACTCACCATTTAGTTAATGCAACCGATACGTTTGCTAGCCGATAAAAATCTTTCCTTTCAAATAAAGCACTGCTCTACCGCCAATCAAAACCCTCTCATTTTCAATGATGCAAGTTAGCTCACCTCCTCGATCAGATAATTGCGCAGCAAGAAGCTTTTTCTTGTTAAGTTTTTTTGCCCAGTAAGGCGCGGTAACACAATGAGCTGAGCCAGTAACTGGATCCTCATTCACACCTGTCTGAGGAAAAAAACATCTTGAAACGAAATCATATGTTGATGATTGTGCTGTTACTATCAGACCCATCGCGTCAAGCTTAGCAACTGCAGAAAAGTTTGGTTTTAAACATTTGACTATTTTCTCATTATCCACCACGACCATTAATTTAGTCTCTCCCACCAAACATTCATTCACTTCTGCTCTTATTGCCTTTGAAATTTCTTCAGATAAATTAGTTGGAGTTGCAATATCTACAGGAAAATCGAGAAAAATTTTATCATCAGTTTTTTTTGCAATTAAAGCTCCGTGCTCCAAACAATTAAACTCAATTACCTCATCAACAATTTGAGGATAGTATTCAAACAACACCTTTGCAGATGCAAGGGTTGCATGCCCACATAAATCAACTTCAATGGTTGGAGTGAACCATCTAATCTCAAATGGAGCTTTAGAAATATCTACAAATGCGGTTTCAGATAAATTATTTTCAAATGCGATTTCTTGCATCAACTCAGCCGAGATATTTTTTTCTAAAATAACAACTGCAGCAGGGTTTCCTTTAAACTGAGAGTCAGTAAATGCGTCAACTTGAAAAATTGGTAACTCCATTCATTAACTTTAAACCTTGATATGTTGGAGAACAATAACTCAGAGTATTATTTAAAATTGAGATTAAAAAGGTTTGATTATTTAAAATAATTTTATGAAAGAAATAGTTCTGGTAATTGGTGGCTCGGACTCCTCCGGTGGAGCAGGTATACAAGCAGATATTAAAACAATTACCGCACAAGGTGCTTATGCATCGAGCGTCATTACATCAATCACTTCGCAGAATACACTCGGTGTCCAAGATATTTTTGATCTTCCAAAAAATGTTATTTCATCCCAAATTGACTCAGTGATCTCAGATCTTGATATCGAAGTCATTAAAATTGGAATGATGAATAATATTGGTGTAATTGAATACATCCAAAAAACATTTGTAAATAAAAAACTAGTAATAGATCCTGTGATGGTTTCAACTTCAGGTGACATTCTTGTTTCTGAGAAAGTGATGAATTCTATAAAAAACTCATTGTTTGCTAATGCAGAAATTATCACTCCAAACATCCCAGAAGCAGAGATATTATCCGATTCAAAAATTGATAGTGTAGAAAGTCAATTGAGTGCAGCAAGAGCGCTTCTTGAATATGGCTCAAAATACGTATTATTAAAGGGTGGTCATAAAAATGATAATTTAATAACTGATGTCTTAATATCTAAAACTGATGAAAAAATCTTTCAGCACGAAAGAGTTGATACTGAAAATAATCATGGCACAGGCTGCACACTTGCAAGTTCTATTGCAGCAAAAATAGCACAAAATAAAAAAATGAAAGTTGCTGTTGAAGAATCAATAAATTATGTGGTTCAGCTACTAGAAGTATCACCAAAAGTCGGATCAGGTAATGGGCCTTTAGTTCATTGTATTAAACTGACCTAACTCTTCTTTTTTGTACCTCTAACAAAACGCATTCTGATTGAATAAACTCTTATTAAAGCTACAAATGTAATTATTAGCTGAGTAAAAATTGAAATCATAATGGTGTTTCGCCAATCCCAAATATCTATGGTGAGCCACAAAAGAAATGTTTGAAGGGGAAAATTAATTACCAACCCCATTAAAACAACAATAATACTTTCTCTAAATGCAGTTTTTTCTGTTTGGTTCATGCTTTTTTAAGGAAGCAAATTGTAATTTAATACCTTCATTAAGTCTTTGTCTAAATAATGATTAATAACTTCGATTTCTTCACGCGAAAGACTAGGTATGGTCAATGACTCTGTAACACTTTTATCACTACTTTGTCCCCTACCATTTAAATACCTTTCCATCGGAATGAAATTACCATTAAATTCTATTTTTGAAGATATCTTATCGAAGTAGCTTTGCTGATCATTATGAAAATCCTCTACTTTTACTAACATGCTGATTGGCACCTTATTGATCATTTCTAAGTAACTCAAGTTTTTTTGATTCCACAGCATGATTAAGTTTTCATAATCCTCAATTTGAAATTGAACAAATTCAAAGAAGTTGAGTTCGGTAATTTTTGGGTAATGATAATAATATGGATCACGGTGCATTGCCTTTAACCAGCTGTATGGATTTCTAAATGTGAAGAGGAAAATAGTTTCTTGCGTAGCAAATTTTTGAATTTCAGTCTCATTGGGGGCAAGTCGATGTTTCCAACCTAGATAATCATAATATAAAAATTTAATATTGAAGTTTTCAATAATAAATGAGCTTAAGGCATTGGTTCCGGTATGTCTTTCTCCGAAAATTTTAAAACTTTGGACTATCAATCTTCTAATTTAACAGCCGTTCCGTAAGCAATAACCTCTGATGCGCCTGGGGTGATGGTAGAGGTTTGAAATCTAAAATTAACCACTGCATTGGCTCCCATAGAAGTTGCTGTCTCAACCATTCTTGATAGAGCCTCTTCTCGAGCGCCTTCAAGCAAGCGTGAATAACTGATTAATTCTCCCCCAACGAGATTCTTAAGATTTGCCAAGATATCACTGCCAACATTTCTAGCTCTTACAGTGCTGCCAGTCACAATACCTAAATATTCTTTTATCTTTTGATTTTCAAGATTTGGTGTGCTTACAATTAACATAATGATCTATTTTTTGAACTCATGATAAATGAAACGCACATAGAAACAAAGTTCGCTATTGGTGAACTTGTCCAACACAAGTTCTTAGCATTTAGAGGAGTGATCTTTGATATTGATCCATCATTCAATAATACAGAAGAATGGTATCTTGCTATTCCAAAAGATTTTAGGCCAAGAAAAGATCAACCTTTTTATCATCTACTAGCTGATAATGGAAACATGTTTTATAACGCTTACGTTTCCGAGCAAAACCTTGTTGTTGAACAATCACCAAAACAGGTCAATCATCCTGACATCAGTTTTTATTTTGCAGAGTTTGATGGAAAAAGGTATCAACTCAACAAGCAAAGGGTCAATTAGCTATTTTTCTAAGCAGGCTATTTTCACAGCCAGGACAAAAACATCAATTGCGTCCTCCAATTGTTCTATGGAAATAAATGTTGGTGCTAATCTAATATTTGAATCATCAGGATCATGCATGCCTGGATAGGTTGAGCCAGCGGGCGTAAGAGATACTCCCAAATCCTTACAAATACTAATTATCTTTTTTGCTTTACCCTTTGGAGCATTAAAGGAAATAAAATATCCTCCAGTAGGAATGGTAAAGCTTCCGCATTCATCATCCAGAGATTTAAGTTTATCAATGACTAAATCGAACTTTGGCTTAACAAGTTTTGCATGTTCTTGCATATGCTTTTTAACATCCTCTACGGATTTAAAAAATAATGCATGACGCATTTGATTAACCTTATCAGGAGCAACAATCATTGATCCTCTTTGATGATTGACTAGATCAAATAGCTCTTTGCCAGCTGCAAAGAAAGAAATACCCCCTGCCCCAAAAGTTACTTTTGAAAATGAGCTGATAACAATTGCTTGATTAGCCATCTCTGCCTCCTCAATTAATTTCCAAGTAGCAGATTGATGTGTGGTTTTATCAAAATCATGAAGTAGATATGCGTGGTCAAAGATGCAAACCAGTTCAGTGGAATAATTTTTAAACATTTCAAGGGTGTTGATGAGATTCTCATCAGAATAAACATCACCAGATGGGTTTGAATGTCTTGGCACAATGATTGCTCCCATTATATTATCCGTTTTATCTAAAACTCCCCTAAGCACATTCAGATCAATGCCCTTTCCGGTTAATGGGACAGAAATAATTTCAATTCCTAATTCTTCGAGCATCCTAAAATGCCTATCAAAACCTGGAACTGGGCAAATAAATTTAGGATTTGATACATCCTTCAATGGCTTTTCTAAACCTTTTAGGTAAAGTGCCAAGCAAGTTTGATAAGTCACAAGCAAGCTTGATTGTTCTGCTACTGCGGTCAGTTCAATAGGTGATGACAGTAGTTCTGAGGCAAGCTTTCTTGCTGATCGAATCCCTAATGGCTCACCGTAATTTCTTAAATCTACTCCATTGTCATCTTGAGAAGGAACATTGATTGAAAGTAATTCATTGGACAAATCGAGCTGATCAGCGCCTGGCTTGCCTCTCGTTAAATCAATATTCAATGATTTTGATTTTAATAATTCAAATTTAGATTGAAGATGTTCATCCATAGTATGATAGAAATCAATTGCGTTCATATTAAAGCAATTTTGTTATGGAGAATATAACTTTAGTATTAATAATGGTTTTTATGGTTCTATCTCTAGGGCTATTAATAATCTTTTACTTTAAGAATAACAAAACAGAGAATATTGAAAATGCATTCAAGGTAATTGCCTCGCAAGTATTAGAAGAGAAAAACTCCTCTCTTACTAAAGAAAATATTGAAAGAGTAAATGTAGTTCTTGAGCCATTCAAAGAACAAATAAAAGAACTTAATAACCAAATTAGCGATTTAAAAAAAGAACAGGCTGTTGCAAAGGAGTCTTTTAAAAATGAGGTCTCAAAAGTCATTGAGCAAACATCAAAGATCAGTATTGATGCAGAAAACTTAACAACTGCATTGAAGGGTGATTCCAAAAAACAAGGCAGTTGGGGAGAAATGGTTCTCGAGAAAACCTTAGAAGAGTCTGGTCTAAGGCTTGGAAAAGATTATCAACTGCAACAAAGTTTTAGGAATACAAAAGGGGAACTTCTCATACCTGATGCTGTGATTTATTTACCAGGTGAAAGAAATATTATTATTGACTCAAAAGTTAGCTTAAAGAGCTATAAGGCATATATTGATTCGGATGATGAAATAAAGAAAGATGAAGCGCTTAAAAATCATATTACATCTTTAAAGGACCACATAAAAAATCTTAACTCAAAAGGCTACAACCATATTGAAAAGTTAAATCCGCCTGATTACATACTAATCTTTGTACCTTTAGAGTCTGCTCTATCACTTGCTCTTACAAGTGATTGGGACCTTCAAAGACTAGCAATGCAAAATCAAATTGCTTTTGTAACACCAACAAACCTAATAGCAATTTTAAGAATGGCTGAGAGCCTATGGAAATTAGATGCACAAAATGAAAACGCATCTAATATTGCTAAAAGAGCTGGACATCTCATTGATAAATTTTCAGGCTTAAATGATGACTTAGTAAATATTGGTAAATACTTAAATTTGGCAGGCAAGGCATTTGATGCTGCTGATAACAAACTCTCAAGCGGCAAAGGGAACCTCTTCGATCAGATTAAAGAACTTGAAGCTCTTGGAGCAAAATCAAAGAAACTTATTTCAAAGAAATAAAGATGGAGCATTTAAAACCATGGTTTCAGATCGCATTACCAGTAGTTATTGCAATAAATATTTTCTTTCTTAGCTTTATTGCTCTGATTGCTTTTGCAGAATCTAGTCTGACTTTAGAATATCAGAGAATAATAAGTGTGAGTATCAATACGATAACTTTAGGTCTTTTCACTTCAATCTTATCAATTTTATTTGGTACTTTTTTTGCAGTACTAACAACATATTATGATTTTCCTCTAAAAAAAATAATATCGGTCGCACTTGTTCTTCCGATTGCATTTCCGCTCTATGTATATGCATTCATATTTGTAGGAGGTCTTGAATACAGCGGGGGTATTGCAACATGGGTAAGATCTTTTGATATAGAAATAGGTTCACCTAGAAATATATTAAGTGGAGCGATTATTTTTAGTTTGTGTGTTTATCCATATATCTACTTATTTACAAAATCCAGCCTCCAGTCTCAACGTATCTCTTGCG
>CACMYW010000033.1:0-7891 GCA_902617955.1 uncultured SAR86 cluster bacterium | reverse complement strand
TGCGGCTGCTGATGTTGCTGCAGTTGAATGGATTAGAAGAGTAATTGAGTTCATCAATTCTAGTGACGTTGTTAATCCTCTATTTATAGCAATTGCATTGATTTTAATTGCATTTGCTAGAGGCTTAGGATTTTTTATTGGTAATTATTTTATGTCCCGAGTTGGCTTGGGAATCGTTCATGACATGAGAAATGAACTTTTTAATAAGTTAATCAAGCTTCCAAAAATTTATTTTGACAATAACCAAAGCGGTCAACTTATTAACCGAATAACCTTCACCACAACTCAAGTGTCTGGGGCAACCTCAAATGCAGTCAAAACGCTAGTTAGAGAGGGTGCATTATTTATTGGATTAATCTCCTACATGTTTTATTTAAACTGGAAATTAACCCTTTTATTGCTAATAACAGCGCCATTTATAGCAATCATAGTAAATATTGCAGGTCGTCGTCTTAGAAAATTAGCTAAAAGTATCCAAACGGCTATGGGTGATGTAACTCATATTGCCTCTGAGGCTGTTGAGGGTAATACAGAAATTAAATCATTTAATGCAGAAACCTATGAAAGAGACAGATTCCAAAAGGCAAATAACTCAAACAGAAATCAAAATTTGAAGCTTGAGGCCACAAGTAACCTAGCAACACCAATTATCCAAATTCTTGTATCTATCTCGTTGGGAATTGTTGCTTATTTTGCGTTAGGTGCTCAGCTTGGAATTAATTTAGACTCAGAAACATTTGTAGCCTTTTTTACCTCTGCTGGTTTAATGGCAAAACCAATTCGACAGCTTTCCAGTATCAATGCAATCATTCAAAAAGGTCTTGCTGCAGCTGATGAAATTTTTGATCAGTTGGATTCATCTGATGAAAATGATCAAGGAACACTCGAACCATTAATTGAAGGTAAGATTCAATTTAATGACATTACTTTTGGTTATGAGCGCTCAAAAGATATCCTAAAAAATATCAATCTTGTAATTGAAAATAATGAAACTGTAGCAATAGTTGGTAAATCAGGTTCAGGAAAATCTACACTGGCCAGCTTAATCTCAAGGCTTTACTTACCATCAACTGGACTAATTTCTATTGACGGTATTGATATAAATGAAATTAATCTAAGACATTTAAGAAGTCACATTTCAATTGTTAGTCAAAATCCAACCCTCTTTAACGATACTATTGAAAAAAACATTGCTTACGGTTACCAAGAGATTGATTCAGAGAGACTTAATCAGGCTGCAGAACTATCAGGCTGCATGGAATTTATAGAAAAACTTCCCGAAGGTTTTAATACAGAAATAGGCGATGATGGTGTTTTACTTTCAGGTGGTCAGAGACAGAGATTAGCGATAGCGAGAGCTTTCTATAAGGATGCTCCGATCATTATCCTTGATGAAGCTACTTCAGCATTGGACTCAGAATCAGAGTTAGTAGTTCAATCTGCAATTGAAAAGCTTATCGTCAATAGGACTACCATAATCATTGCACATCGACTCAGTACTATAGAAGGCGCTAATAAAATATTTGTAATCGATGATGGCCGTATTGTTGAGCAGGGGAACCATGCGGAACTAATTGATAGAGATGGAATCTATAAAAATTTATATAAAAATATGGATTCTAATCAAGTTAAAACAGCTGCGGTAATTACAAAAAAAGAAAAATCTTACTTACCATCATTTGTAGAAGAACCTACGCAACAAGGCATGCTTTTGGATGCATGGTATAAGAAAAGTGTATGGTTATGGTTGTTATCTCCTCTCTCATTATTATTTTCCTTTTTTGTTAGATTAAGAATAAATTCATTTAAAGAAAATTCAAAAAAAGTATGGAAACCCAATGTGCCAGTAATTGTTGTGGGTAACATTTCTATGGGAGGTACAGGAAAAACCCCACTAGTTAAGATGCTTGGTCAAAAGCTATTAGAAGAGGGTTTCTCACCTGGTATTGTTAGTAGGGGTTATGGTGGTAAATATTCTGAAACCTTAGAAGTTACAAGCGATACAACATTCAAACAAACTGGAGATGAGGCTCAAATATTGGCTAAATTAAAGCTACCATTTTTTATTGATAAAAATAGACCTAGGGCAGTTAAAAAATTACTCGGTAAATATCCACAGACTAATGTAATTTTGTCTGACGACGGCTTACAGCATTATGCTCTTGGTAGGGATATTGAAATTGCTGTCATTGATGGTGCTCGAAGACTAGGTAATGGTTTAACGTTTCCTGCTGGACCACTAAGAGAACCACGAAGTAGATTAAATGATGTTGACTTTGTTGTTAACAATGCAGGTCCAGCTGAAGAAGGAGAGCATCTTATGACTCTTGCTCCATCAAAATTTGTGCATCTTAATTCAGGTAAATCATATGACATTGGTAATTGGCCAATGCATTATCAGGTTCATGCTGTTGCAGGATTAGGAAACCCAAATAGGTTTTTTGATTTGTTAGGCAGGCTTGGTTTTGAATTTGATAAAAATCCTTTTCCTGATCATCATAAATATAAGAAACAAGATATCTTATTTTTAGATCATCTTCCTATTATCATGACTGAAAAGGATGCCTCTAAATGCAAGGATTTTAAAAACTCTAAAATATGGTATTTAACCATTGAAGCAGAAATTGACGATAAGTTTTTTGATCAATTAAAGGAGAAATTGCATGTTTAAAGATGAAATTCTAGACATATTGGTTTGCATTAAATGTAAAGGCAAATTAATAAAAAATGAAGATAATCTAGAGTGTCATTCATGCAAGATTTATTATCCTATAGTAGATTCAATTCCAAGAATGGTTGAAGAGGCCATCAAGCCATTAAATGATAAATAATTTTCACATCATTATCCCAGCAAGATTAGAATCAACTCGATTAAAAAATAAAGTTTTATTAGAGATCAATGGTAAATCAATCGTTCAATTGGTTTACGAAAAAGCCCAATCTATCAATCCACTTTCAGTTACTGTTGCAACTAATCACAAAGATATCTTTGATCATATTAAATCTCTTGGGGGTGAGGTTTTGATGACTTCATCTGATCATCAATCTGGAATGGATAGAGTGAACGAAGCAGCATCATTACTTCAGATCAGTGATGACGAAACAATCCTAAATCTTCAAGGCGATGAGCCATTGATGCCAGAGAACATAATTACTGAAACTGGAAATTCAATACGATCTAACATTAACATTGCTACAGCTGCATGTGTGTTATCTGATAAAAATGAGATTACCGATCCAAATAATGTGAAGGTTGTTACAGCCAATAATAATTTTGCTCACTACTTTTCAAGGTCTTTAATACCTCACAGTAATGAGATCTCAGATATTACTTATTATCAACATTTAGGCATTTATTCTTATAATCGCGGCATTTTACAAGAATTGGCAAATTTAGATGTCACGTATCTTGAAAAGACCGAGAGGTTAGAGCAACTAAGATTTTTAGATCATGGTTATAAAATCTATGTAAACAAATATGATCAACCTGCACCAATAGGTATTGATACGGATAAAGATTACAAGAAAACTTTATCAATCTTAAGTGAAAAATGACTTTAAGATCATCATTTGGGATAAGTTTTAAACCCAATAATTATTTTGAAGTTACCACTGCAGATCTAAAACAAAAACTACAATCAATTGATGCTAAAAAAGCTGTAATCCTAGGTGAGAATACCAATTCTATTTTTAATGAATCTGTTGCACTCGATTGTGTTAGATACATTGATAATGAACTATCAATCGATGGTTGTACTATCACGGCAGGTGCTTCAATAAATTGGCATGAATTAGTAAAAATTTCTATTAACAATAATTTATATGGACTTGAAAATTTAGCACATATTCCAGGAAGTGTTGGTGCTTCACCCATTCAAAATATTGGTGCCTATGGTCAAGATGTTTCGCAAGTTATTAAATTTGTTGAATGTATTGATTTGGAATCATTAGAAATCTTTCAATTAACCAATAGTGAATGTAATTTTTCTTATCGGTCATCAATTTTTCAATCTAAGAAATATCTAATTACAAAAGTTTCATTTGAACTTGAAACTACTTTCAAGCCAAATTTGAACTATAAGTCTCTTTCAGAGTATGTTGCAAAAAATTCAATAAATATTTCTAAAGAGAATATTATTGAAACTATTGGAAGAGTAAGGGCGCTAAGACTTCCAGATATTAAAGTCCTACCAAATTGCGGCAGTTTTTTTAAAAACCCAATTATTGATAGTGATCAAGATGTAGACTCAAAGATAGATATTATTGAAATTTCAGAATCATTTAAAAAATTGTCAGCAGCTAGCATGATTGGTCATGTCAAACATAAACTTAATTTGCAGGGTGGAATCGAGTTACATAAAAATCATGATTTAGTCTTAACTAATCCTAAAAATGCATCGTTCAATGAGCTATTGAAGTCAATTGAATCAATTAAAAATACTGTTTTCAATGAGTTTGGTATTCATTTAAAGACTGAGCCAATAATTTATAAATGATTCTCTTGTCCTTAATTGCGCACCTCTTAGCTGTAGCATCACCTGGTCCAGATACATTTATAGTGATGAGGCAGACTTTAGCTTCTGGATTTAAGGCTGGACTGAGTTCCGCTATTGGTATTGGCTTAGGAATTTTAATACATTGTTCACTAGCACTTTACGGATTAAGTGCATTGATATTAAGTGACCCCATAGGAAGTTATATACCCTACATAGGATCTATTTATCTTATTTTTTTGGGTGTTCAATCAGTTGCTTCAAGAAATATCACGCTTGAAGATAATAAAAACACCCTGGATAAAAGATCTTTATTAATTGGCTTTTTTACAAATATTTTAAATTTAAAAGCATTCATCTTTTTTGTTTCCCTGTTTAGTGCCTTAACATTAAGATATACAACATATGAAATTAGTTGGTTGATAGTTTATTTTTCATTAGCAACTACAGCCTGGTTTATTTTTCTAGCCTATTTTTTAAGTATTCCATCAATCAAAAAAATTTATACTGACAAAGTATCGCTTATAAATAAAATACTGGGCTTTATCTTAATAATTATGGGCTTATTAGTTTTAATAAATATTTTATGAAATTAGAAGATCTATCAAAACAAATTGAGCGGACTCCAGGTTTTCCTCCAGTTCATTTATGGAATCCAGATTTATGTGAAGGAGTAAAATTTAACATTGATAGAAATGGTGAATGGTTTTATCAAAACTCTCCATTAAAAAAAGAATCTTTAAAAATCTTATTTGCTTCAATATTAAAGAAAGAAAATAATAATTATTATTGTGTTACACCTGTAGAAAAAGTACTTGTTGAAGTTGATTTGGCACCTTACATGATTATTGATTTTCGCATCAATAATGATACCTACATCTTTGATACCAACTTGAATTATTCATTTGCTCTCAGAGATACTCAAATTTCATTTCTAGAATCCAACGAAGAAATAATACCTATTATTGATGTACGTGATTCAATTGAGGGATTTTTTTCAAGAAATATTTATTATGAATTAATTAATACCGGTTATGAAAGAGATGGTGCCCTTTATATAAAGAGTGCGAATCAAGAGTATTGCTTTGGGAAGCTATAGATTAAGCGTATCCTCAATCCAAGCATCAATATTTTCTTCAAGCATGTAAAGCGGTATAGCTCCTCTTTTTAGGACTTCATGATGAAAATCTTTTACATCGTATAAATCACCAAGTTTTTCTTTAGATCTATTTTTTAGTTCAAGAATTTTAAGTTGACCAATCTTATATGCCAAAGCCTGTCCTGGCCAATTAATGTATCTATCAACTTCATTGATAATATCCTGCTGAGTTTTAGCAGAGTTATCTAAAAAATAGTTAATTGCATCTTGTCGTGACCAATCCATATAATGCATGCCAGTATCAACCACAAGCCGAATAGCTCTCCACATATCATAAGTTAGTTGACCAAATTTAGAGTAGGGGTCCTTATAAAGCCCCATGTCATAACCAAGACTCTCACTGTAAAGTCCCCAACCCTCAACAAATGCAGTAAAGCCTCCATATTTTCTAAAATTTGGTAAATCAAGCTCCATAGCTAGTGCAATTTGTAAGTGGTGTCCTGGAACTGCCTCATGAACACTAAGAACTTCAATTTCATATTTAGGTCTAACTTCAGGTCTGTAGAGATTGACATAATAATATCCAGCACGAGACCCATCAGCAGCAGGTCTTTGGTAATAGGCTGTTGTTGTATCGGGTGCACTTTCTTCAGGAATAGGCTTAATCCCATAAGGTATTGATGGTAATACTTTAAATAGATTTACTAGTTCAGGATCTAATCTTTTAGACGTTGCTAAATATTCTTTAAATAAATCATCAGGATTATCAAAATAAAATTTAGGATTCGTTCGTAAGTCATTGAGAAAACCCTTAAAAGTACCTTTCCAGGAAACAGATTCAATAACATCATCCATTTCATCTCTGATTCTTTTAACTTCCTTTAAACCAATTTGATGAATTTCTTCAGGTGTTAAGTCAGTTGTTGTGAACCTCCTAGCAGTAAATTCATAATACGCCTTACCATTAGGAATATCACTGATACCAATTGATATCCTACAATTTGGAAGATATTCCTTCTCAAAAAATTTTAATAAGTTTTTGTAGGCAGGAATGATATGTCTGCTAATGACTTCAAGTGCTTGATCTTGAATTTCTTTAATTTCATCTTCAGAAAATAATCGTGAATCCATTTCAGCAAAATGTTTAAAGAAGGGACTCTTATAAGCTGTAGTATTAGCTTGAAGTTTAATTTGCTCCTTAACTCTTTCCATTAAGATTTTTGGAGGCATAACATTATTTTCAATGCCTTGGGAGGCTATAGCAATTTCATTAGTAATTAGATCAGGAACTTTTTTAAGGCGTTCAATCCAGTCAATGTAGTGATCAATGGATCTAAATGGCAAAACTGAGGTAGTGTCATGAAGTAATTGAATACCGCCTCTGTGACTAAATGGCAATAAATAAAGTTTATATTGCTGCATCTCAACAGATTCAGATACTTGCTTAACGAACAATCTATAATTTGTTAAATCATCTTCAGTAAATGATTTTGGATTAATGCTTTCTAATTCAACAAGCATCTCCTTTTCGTACTCATGGTCTTGAAAGATCTTTCTTAGGGAACTATCTCCCCATTCTTGGTTCCTTGAAAGGTCGCCCATACTTGAGGCATAAACCGGGTTATCAGATATAACTTTGTTCCATTGCTCATCAACAATTAAATTAAATTTATCAATATCTGAAACTTCTGAGCAAGAAGCAATTAGAAAAATAACAAGAAATGATTTTATGAAATTAGTAGTACCCATATTACATATTTGGGTAATTGGGTCCTCCAGTTCCTTCTGGCGTTACCCATTTAATATTTTGTGATGGATCTTTAATGTCACACGTTTTGCAGTGCACACAGTTTTGAGCATTAATTACAAATTTATGCTCTCCGTTATCCTCAACGACCTCATAAACACCAGCAGGACAATATCTTTGTGCAGGCTCATCATAAATGGGTAAGTTAGTTGAAATGGGTATAGAAGGATCTTTTAATTGCAAATGACATGGCTGATCCTCTTCATGATTTGTATTGGAAAGAAAAACCGAAGAAAGCTTATCAAAACTTACTTTCCCATCAGGTTTTGGGTAATCAATTTTAGGGGATTCAGAAGCTTTCTTTAAACACGCATAATCAGGAGTTTTATGATGAAGAGTAAATGGTAGCTTTCCTCTAAAAATAAATTGATCAATCGCAGCTAGGGCAACTCCTAGTAAACCCTTAAATCCTAATTTCAGGCCCTTATGCAAAAATGGACCCCAATTTCTTGCTTTATAAAGTTCAGAATTGATCCAAGAATTAACAAATGC
>CACMYW010000032.1:0-8995 GCA_902617955.1 uncultured SAR86 cluster bacterium | reverse complement strand
ATCAACAGCAAAAAAAGTTAATGTAACTTATCAAAGCAGCGAAGGAGAGCAAAAAGATTCGTTTGATAAGTTGATTATTGCAGTTGGAAGGCGGCCTAATTCTGAAGATATTATTGATTCCGAACTAGATATTGAGATAGATGAAAAAGGATTTATTAAGGTAGATGATTTTTGCCAAACTTCTGTGGAAACAATCTGGGCGGTAGGTGATGTTGTAAGGGGGCCAATGTTAGCTCATAAGGGCTCAGAAGAAGGAATAATGGTTGCTGAAAGAATTGCAGGCAAAAAGGCTCAAATGGAGTATGAGCTTGTTCCATCAGTAATTTATACACATCCTGAAGTTGCGTGGGTTGGGAAGAATGAGCAAGAACTAAAAGAAGAGGGAATCGATTACAAATCTGGTTCATTCCCATTTGCAGCAAGCGGAAGAGCGCTTGCTGCCGATGATGCAGTGGGGTTTGTAAAAGTTTTGGCAGATAAAGCAAATGATACGATTTTAGGTGTTCACGCTTTTGGTCCTGCTGCAGCTGAGATTGTTCAACAAGGTGTCATAGCAATGGAATTTGGTTCAAGCGCAGAAGATCTTGGTATGACCATCTTTAGCCATCCTACTGTGTCTGAGGCGCTGCATGAGGCTGCAATGTCTGTGAACAACCAAGCCATACATATAGGAAATAAAAGAAAGTGAATCTTCATGAGTATCAGGGCAAACAGTTATTTGCAGAGTTTGGGCTACCAGTATCTAAGCATGAGGTTGTTTTTAATGCTGACGAAGCTATTCAGGCATGCAATAAAATCGGCGGAAAAAAGTGGGTTGTTAAAGCACAAGTTCATGCTGGAGGAAGAGGCAAGGCCGGCGGTGTTAAATTAATTGAATCTCCTGAAGAAGCAAGGGATTTCGCTGATCAGTGGCTGGGTAAGAGATTAAAAACCTATCAAACAGATGAAAATGGACAATTAGTTAGCGCAATTTTAATTGAATCTTGTACAGACATTGATAAAGAGCTTTACTTGAGTGCAGTTATAGATCGCTCCAGTCAGTCAGTTACATTTATTGCATCCAGTGAGGGTGGAGTTAATATTGAGGAGGTTGCTTCAAAAACTCCTGAGAAAATAATATATGAAAATGTAGATCCTCTGACCGGTCCACAACCTTTTCAAGCGAGAAGAATATCTTCGGTTTTAGGTTTAGACTCAGATCAGGCAAAACAATTCAGCGGGATGTTTCAAAATTTTGTAAAACTTTTTAATGAGCTTGATTTAAGTCTATTGGAGGTCAATCCTTTAGTCATTAATAGTGAGGGCAAGCTTCACTGTTTGGATGCAAAAATTAATCTTGATTCAAATGCTCTCTACAGACATCCCTCTTTAGTTGAAATGCAAGATCCTACGCAAGAAGATCCAAGAGAATCAGAGGCAGCAAAACATGATTTAAGTTATGTTTCTTTGGACGGAAATATTGGATGCATGGTCAACGGTGCAGGCTTGGCTATGGGAACCATGGATACAATAAAATATTTTGGTGGAGCGCCTGCTAATTTTCTTGATGTGGGTGGAACTGCAACTCAAGAAAGAGTTTCAAATGCATTTAAAATTATTTTGGCAGATCCTGAAGTAAAAGTTGTGCTAGTAAATATTTTTGGCGGTATTGTTAGGTGTGATTTAATTGCCGAAGGTATAGTTGCAGCCATTAAAGATGTGGGTGTAAATGTTCCAGTTGTAGTAAGGCTTGAAGGAAATAATGCTGAGCTTGGCAGTCAAATACTGGCAGATTCTGGCGTTGAGGTCGAAAGCTTAAATGATCTAGAATCTGCAGCAAAAAAATCGGTTGAGTTAGCAAAATGAGTATTTTAGTAAATGATCAGACAAGGGTATTAGTTCAAGGATTTACTGGCTCCCAGGCTACATTACACTCAGAACAGTCCATTGAATATGGGACCAACATAGTTGGTGGGGTAACCCCTGGCAAAGGTGGAACGACCCATTTAAACAAGCCAGTATTCAACAGTGTTGCAGATGCAGTCGAAGCCGAGGAACCAAATGCAGCATTAATTTTTGTACCAGCTCCTTTTTGCAAGGATTCTATTTTAGAAGCAGCCGATTCAGGTATAGAGTTGATAATTTGTATTACTGAAGGTGTGCCAACGCTTGATATGTTGATTGTGAAGAAAAAAATTGATGAGCTTGGATTGCGATTAATTGGACCTAATTGCCCAGGTATCATTACTCCCGATGAGGCAAAGCTTGGAATTATGCCGGGCAGCATCCATAAAAAGGGTAAAGTTGGCATCATTTCAAGGTCTGGAACTTTAACCTACGAGGCTGTAAAACAAACAACGGACCTTGGTCTTGGGCAAAGCTCTTGCGTAGGGATCGGTGGTGACCCCATTCCAGGATCTTCCTTTATTGATATGTTGGAATTATTCAATGACGATGAGGAAACAGAAGCAATAGTCATGGTAGGTGAAATCGGAGGATCTGCTGAAGAGGATGCAGCAGATTATATTAAAGATAATGTTAGCAAACCGGTTATTTCATACATTGCTGGTCAGACAGCTCCTGCCGGAAAAAGGATGGGACATGCTGGAGCCATAATTGCAGGCGGCAAAGGAACAGCTGCAGATAAGATTTCTAAACTTCAAGAAAGTGGCGTCCATATTGCTGAGAGTTTGTTACACATAGGCGAGACTGTCAAAAAGGTAATTGGTTAAGAAATTTTTCTTAGTCGATTAATTAATAAGACTGCTGCAATAGTTAAACCAACTATCATTCCTATCCATACGCCTCCAGCTCCCATAGGCTCATTAATACCGTAATAAGTCAGGTAGTACCCAATTGGTAATCCAAATATCCAATAAGCAACACCTAGAAATATCATTGGGATAAAAGTATCTTTATATCCCCTCAAGCTTCCAAGTGCACCCATCTGGATCCCATCAGGCAATTGAAATATGGCAGCAAATATTAATAGTTTAACTGTTGCAGCAAATACTACCTTTTCAGTAGTGAAAAGATTTACCAACACATCTGTAAACAACAAGATTAATGAAACATTTATTAAAGCACCAATCAAACAAAGTCCCACAGAAAAGAATGAGGCAATTTTCGCTCCATTAAAATTATTAGCTCCAAGAAGGTTTCCAACCCTGGTCGCAGATGCTAATCCAATAGATAGAGGCATCATGAAGAAAAAGCTTGCAATAGAAAGAGCTACAGCATGGCTTGCGACCACCACATCACCTAAGGGACCTAGAATAATTGCAGCTCCAGAGAACATACTGAGTTCAACAAAAATTCCTATACCAATAGGAATACCAAGCGCCATCAGTTCTTTAAGTGTGGAAAGTTTGGGAAAGTTTATTTCATTAAAAATTTTAATTTCTTTGAATGGATTACCTTTTTGAATCACGATCGTCATGCAAATCAGCATCACAATAGAAACAAATGAAGTTGCTAACCCACATCCAACACCACCCAGTTTCGGTAAACCAAAATACCCATTGACCAAAATAATATCTAATGGAATATTGACTAACATCCCAATGAAAGCGACCCAAAAAACCGGTCTCGTTTGTGTTATTCCCTCACTAAAACACCTAAGAGCAGTAAATAATACGATGGCTGTTGCCCCAATCGACAATGCACTTAAATACCCAAAAGTTACCTCAAGAATCTCCTTATCAATTGATGAGAACCTTAGTAATGATCCAGCCAGTGGATAAGCAAGCGTAAGAATTAAGCCAACTCCCAATGCTATCCAAATCACCTCTTTCATTTTTAATGAAATATCTTTTAATCGTTTAGCACCAAATAAATGCGCAACTATCGGCGTAATTGCAAACATTAATCCGCTAAGCGAAAAAAAAAGTGGATTTGCTACAGAAGATCCAATGGCTACACCGGATAACTCTACCGCTCCTGCTCGCCCAGCAACAATGGTATCTGTGAGACCCATTGCAGCATAGGAAGCCTGACTCCCATAAATTGGAATACCCAGTTTAAGAAATTGTTTTAATTCTTTTAGGTAATCTTTCAAATCAGTTTGCTCATAAAAATATGAATTGTATGATACTCATATGTTGGTAATGGGAGAAGCATATTAGACAAGATAATCGACCATATTGGATAAAAAAACTCGATAAAAGAATTAACAGATTTTATGTAAATCATTTTTTATCTCCTCAGTTTAAGAGTTTTGGCAAGGGCTCCGCAGTATTTAAACCAAGATTTGTAAAAGTTTTTGGTGCAAATGTTTCAATTGGAAATTTTCCTACCATTATTGGTGAGCAGGATGCATTAATTCAGCTTACCTCTTGGGATGTAGGTGAATGGGAGGGCGAAATAGCTATTGGGGATTATGCGTTGATATCACCAGGAGTAAGAATACTTGCCGCTAAAAGAGTTTCTATTGGGGATGCTTGCATGTTTGGACATGGGGCATACATCACTGATTCGGACTGGCATGGAATTTATGATCGTACCGAAGTCGTTGGCTCGCCTAAAGAAGTTGTGCTTGAAAAAAATGTTTGGATCGGAGACAGTGCGATAGTTTGTAAAGGAGTAATTATTGGCGAAAACAGTATTATTGGAGCAGGTTCAGTTGTAACAAAAGATGTACCAAAGAACTCAGTTTATGCAGGCAACCCAGCTAAGTTAGTAAAAGAATTAGATGAGGGTGAATTCATTAGTAGAGAATCTTTCTTTTCAGATCCAAAAAAACTTGCAGATGACTTTGACATGCTTGATAGATATACGTTGGCAAAAAATTCTACATTTAGCTGGATCAAAAGCTTAATATTCAGAGATAAATCACATTAATGCATGTCCTCATAGATAACGAATTTTTTAAATATTCAAATTTAATTGAAGAAATTCTCCCCAAAAAATCTTTTGAAAAATCTTTTTTTGTTGGTACTGAGCTTACAACAAGTGAAATAAAATCAGCTGACGCAATTCTTTGCAGATCAGTAACAAAACTTAATCAAGAATTTCTTAAAGATTCTCAAATTTCTGTAATTGCTTCTGCAACCTCTGGAACAGATCATATTTCTGATGATCTAATAAACTCAAAAAATTACCAAACATTTTTTTCATCTGGTGCAAATGCATGGTCGGTTGTTCATTATGTTATGGCCGTCATTGAAACTTTGATTACTAGGGAATTGTTTAGTAGTCAAAAGTCTGTTGGGATTATAGGTCATGGGAATATAGGTAAAAGACTTGGTAAAACTTTGAGTGCCTTTAATATTCCTTGGCATGCCAATGACCCATTTTTAGAAGATGAGAATTTAGTTGATCTTGAGACAATCTTCAATTGTGATTTGATTTCAATACACACGCCTTTTACCAGACAAGGAGAGCATCCAACTTATCAACTAATAAATAAAAATAATATTAAATCTCTTACAAATAAAATTATTATTAATACATCTAGAGGCGGGATTGTTGACGAGAAAACTCTTCTACAAGGCGAATCTATTCTTTACATTTCTGATGTTTGGGAAAATGAGCCAAAGGTGAATGAATTAGCGCTTAAGCATGCATATATCTCAACCCCACACATTGCTGGTCACAGCCTTGATGGCAAGAAAGGCTCATTAATTGAAGCTTGTAAGTTTATCAGGACAGCAAAATTATTGGATAAGATTGAATACTCTCATTCTTCTCTCGAGGCTTCAAAAATAATCACATTTGATACATTCCTAAATAATTTCCATGCTCATGATTTTCCTTTGGGTATGTTTACGAGTGAATTTCCTATTAATGAAATATCTGATGAATTCAAACAGGCATGTGGAAAAAACTTTTTACAGTTAAGATCGAGTCATCCTCAAAGAAGGGATTTTATAAATTTTAACTTCAATGACTTCCTAAATAGAGATGAAAGCGTAGACAAATTTATAAACAATTTAGTTAGATTAAGAGGATGAAAGGGTTAAGGACAAAGCAGTAAAATATCGATAACCCTTTCTGGGGTTTTATAAATTTATCGTAACATATTTTACTTAAAGGTAAAATAATTAGGATGAGCAGCTAGTTCGAATGTTGGCCTCATTTTCACCAGGAACTTCATCAAAGACTTGTGTTTTTGAATTTTCTTCAAAAGGGTTCTTAAATGCATCACAGAAACTATGTAGCGCCTCATAGTTTCCCTTCTCTACGGCATCAATAACTTTTTGAATTTGAAAGTTTTTTGGAGTTATATGAGGATTAATTGATTTCATAATATCTAATCTATCTCTTAAATCTGATTTTTCGAATTCATGCCTCTTAAGAAATCTTTTTTTCCATTTTTCAAGGCTGTCTGAACCTTTAATTAAATCCCCTTCTTGAATAATTTTTACAAGAGATCGAAAACTTTGAGTGTAATCAAGGTTTTCATTGTTAATGAGGCTTAAATAATCTTGAATCAACTCGTCATCTCCAGGTTGATGCTCAGTCAAACCTAACTTTTCTAGATAAATTTTTCTCAGGTTTGATGAGAATTCTTGCTCATAAGTTTTGAGTATTTCCTCAATTTTAGCTTCAGGGATCAAAGTTTTGAGTGCTTCTCCTAGTGCAGAACAGTTCCATAAGCCAATATAGGGTTGATTTGAATATCTATACCTCCCTTCATAATCAGACGTGTTGCAAATAAATTCTGGATTTAACGATTCCATAAAAGCATAGGGTCCGTAATCAAAAGTTTCACCAAGGATGCTAAAATTATCTGTGTTCATCACGCCATGACAAAAGCCAACCCCCTGCCATTTTGAAATCATTTGAGCTGTTTTTTGAACAATCGTTTGGAAAAAATTAACGTAAGGCTCCACGGCACTTTCATTAAATAAGGAATAGTTTTCAATAGCGTAATCTGCAAGCTTTTTTACTTGCTTACTTTTATTTTTGTAATGAAAGAATTCAAAATGACCAAACCTAATATGTGATTGGCTCGATCGAAGTAACACAGCGCTTGACTCATAAGAATCTCTTAAAACTTTTTCTTCGCTTATAAATAATGCCACTGCTCTGGTTGAAGGAATATTTAGATTATTCATGGATTCGGATGCAATGTATTCTCTTATGGAGGAGCGGAGAACAGCTCTTCCATCACCAAATCTGGAATAAGGAGTTTTTCCAGCACCTTTGAGATGGAGGTCATAATCATGATTGGTTTGCCCTAAAAATATTCCTCTACCATCTCCTAGTTGATTAACAAATTGACCAAATTGATGTCCAGCATAAACCATTGCAAAAGTATCAAAGTCATTAGCATTAGGATTAAGGCAATAAGATTGTATTTTTTTTAAGTCTTCATCAGTGAGACCTATTTGCTTCCTTAATTCACGATTATCAATAATTAATTTAAGATCAGCTGGAGGGTTAGCAGGTAGAACAGAATAAAATTCTGTATCCATATCCAGAAAGGAATGCTGTTTAATCACTTTATGCTTTAACGATTTTAATTAGGTCATGCATGCGTTCATCTTGAGAGTGATCAGTTCCAAGGTGCTCAATTTCATTCCACATAGCTGCAGAACAGATTGGGGAAAGCTCGTCTCTCAGATTGTTAGCTACTTCTTTACCTGAACCGCAAAAACCTAAGGTTTCAACCATTTCATCACTGACAAGGTCAAACATTTTTTGCCATTCTCCAGCTATAGATAATTCATGCAGCTGAGTATTAACATCTCCCCAACCATGAAAATCTAATGCTGGTTTATAAGTCCTTGTTGATGCGTAAAAGCTTATTCTTGCAGCGATATCTCTTTTTGCTTTAGCTAATTCTTCTTCCGTTTCTCCAGTAGCAATAAATCCACCCCACAGTAATTCACATTCTTTAGGGTCACGATTTGCTTTAGCAGCACCTTCTTTTACAGCAGGCAGGATAATTTCTTTGATGTATGGAAGGGAGCACATCGGATGAAGAAGCAATCCATCAGCAACCTCTCCGGCAATTCTTGCCATGCCGGGACCCAAACCGGAAACATAAATCGGAGGTAGATCGGCATCCATTGGGGGAGGGGTAAACATTGGTGTCATTAGAGTATGCGTATAGTGTTCACCCTTAAAGTCGAGCTTCTCTCCATTTTTCCAACAATCCCAAATAGCTTTGACTGCTTGAACGTATTCCCTCATTCTTGGTGCAGGCGGCGACCATGGAACACTGAATCGTCTTTCATTGTGACCCTTAACTTGTGTACCTAACCCTAATTGAAATCTCCCATTAGAAAATGATTGTAGATCCCATCCCATATTAGCAACAGTCATAGGACTTCTTGGAAAGGCTATGGCCAAACCAGTACGTACGATTAGTTTTGTGTGTTCTAGGCCAACCAATACGGGTAAAAAAGGTTCATTATTTAACTCACCTGATACCAAAGCATCGTAACCAAGAGATTCAGCATGCTTAACTATATCCACCGTATTTTTTGATAGTCCAGGTATGTAAGTTTCAATTCTCATATTTATTTAATTTCTAATTTAGAATTTGCAAATTCTTGAGCCCATTGATAGTTTGGTTTTCCTGATGGAGCCCTTTCAATTAGTTCAGAAAAAACAATTTCTTTTGGCATTTTGTAGCTTGCTATATATTTAGATGCAACATCTTTTATATCATCCAACGATAGTTCATCATTCTCTCTTCTTTGAATCACAGCAACAACTTTTTGACCCCATCTATCATCTTTAACACCCACAACCAAGCAATCAAATATATTTGGATGAGCCTTGAGGGCCATTTCAACTTCTTCTGGAAATATCTTTTCACCGCCTGAGTTAATTGAGACACTTCCTCTTCCTAGTAACGTCATTTGACCATCTTCTTCATATTTAGCCATGTCTCCAGGAATTGAATACCTTACACCTTCTACTTCAATAAAGGTTTTTTTTGATTTCTCCTCATCCTTGTAATAAGCAACAGGCACATGACCTTTTCTTGCCAAATATCCTATGGTTTCTGTATCACTAGGCGGAATAACTTCTTTAGTATCTAAATTTAAGATCTCACTAAAAT
>CACMYW010000031.1:0-10507 GCA_902617955.1 uncultured SAR86 cluster bacterium | reverse complement strand
TCTTAGCGATGATGGTGGTTATGCCGTTGCATTTGTAGTACTTGAAGCATGAAAAAAATAATTTTATTGGGCCCACCTGGTGCTGGAAAGGGCACCCAAGCAGATAAGATCTGTCAAACTTTAAACATTCCAAAAATCAGTACCGGCGACATGCTTAGAGAGGCTATTGCATCAGGCAATGAATTGGGTGAGTGGGTAAATCAGATTATGAAATCCGGTGCGCTGGTATCTGATGAAATTATCCTTGAATTAATTCTGGATAGGACCGCAAAAAGTGATTGCGCTAATGGCTACCTTTTTGATGGCGTTCCCAGAACCCTAGGTCAAGCAAATCTCTTTGATCAAAACAATATTTTATTCACACATGTGCTCGAGTTACAGGTTGATAATGAACAAATTATTAATAGGATGTCGGGCAGACGCTGGCATCCTGGTTCTGGTAGGACTTATCACATAACTTTTAATCCTCCTAAAAATGAGGGTATTGATGATGAGACGGGTGAGCCTTTAATTCAGCGTGATGACGACCTCCCAGAGACCGTAAAGAAACGTCTCGATGTTTATCATCAAGAAACTAAACCGCTGGTAGATTTTTATACAAATAAATCTTCCGAAAGTGACCTTGTTTATGCAACTGTGAATGGTGATCAGTCTGTGGATGACGTCTTTAAAGAAATACAAAATCATATTTAGGTAATTTGAAAATATTAGCTTTTGATATCGGATCGAATTATTCTTCAATCGCACTCCATGATGATGGCAACATAAATTCTTTTACTGTGCCAACATCACCCAGACAAAGACCTGATTGGGACTATCTTTTTTCAAAGCTTGAATTGATACCAAAGCAAATATTAAATTCTCTAGATGGTTTGGCATATGCGAATGGGCCCGGTTCTTACACTGCTTTGAGGAGCACGGCTGTATTCTTAAAAGCTATAGCTTATGCAAAGAATATACCTATTTTTCCTATCTCAAATCTTGAGGCGTTGGCTTGGCAAGGTAAGGACTGGATGGATTCATTTCCTGTTGAGATAAACGTTGCTTTAAATGCTGATCAAGGCAAGTTTTACCAAGGATCGTATAGGCTTTCGTCACAAAATATTGAAACGACATCTTCGCCGAAGATATGCTCCTTAGAGGAGTTAAAAAAGATAGCTAATAAAGAAAATGTATTGGTTGGTGAGGGATGGTTGTTATTATCAGATAAAGACAATCTTCTTGAATCTGTTCAAGCAAATGCTAGCTCAGTTGCATCTTTGGCATTGCACTATATTAACCAAGGTAATCACTTTGATAATAATGACGTTGATCCTATTTACTTATCAGAAATAACCTTTAAGAAACTAAATTCATGAGCGATTATTTTCTTGCAATAATACTGGCTGTAATCCAGGGTTTAACTGAGTTCTTACCAATATCTAGCTCAGCTCATTTGCTGTTCCCTACACTTATTTTTGGGACCAATGATTTAGGTTTACTTTTTGATGTGGCAACTCATTTAGGGACATTGCTAGCAGTGATCACCTATTTTAGAAAAGATTTGGTGGAGATATTTACAGCTTGGTGCCCCGGGCTAAAAAATAATCAGCAACGCTTCAATGAGGGTCTTATGCTGATAATTGGAACCTTGCCCATTGTTATCATTGGCCTTTTTTTTAGGGACTATTTTTCTGTTCGCCCAAGTCTTTATGGGATTGCTTATGCAAATTTAATTTTTGCAGGACTTCTTTTGGTTGCATTTTTAATAGGTTCTAAAAATAAATCTTATGCTGAGATAACCTTGTTATCGGCATTCGTTGTTGGCTTATTCCAAATCTTTGCCTTATTTCCAGGAGCCTCTCGCTCAGGGATGGCTATCACCGGCGCACTTTTTATGGGTCTTTCACTTAAATCAGGTTCTAAATTTGCATTTTTATTGAGTATCCCAACAATTCTAGCTTCACTAATATTGCTTGTTTTTGATGAGCTTGGCTCAATAAGTATTACTGAGACCTATCTTATGTTGATTGGTATTCTTGTATCAGCTTTTATTGCCTTTTTTACAATCAAATATTTTTTAAAATTTGTAAATCACATTGGGATGGTGCCGTTTGTCATTTACAGGATTGTCTTGGGTGCTGCTATCTTGATGATATGAACCTAGACCTGATCAATCTTGGTGGGCTTAACTCTAACAGGTTGAATGAGCTTGAAACTCAATTAAACCTGATCTCCAATAACACCATTAATCTTGACCATGATAGTTTGGTGCTTGCAGAAGATAACCTTTATTTTAATTTTAAAAAGGAGAGGGCATTAACTCCTCTTAAGATCGATATCCAAAAGGGCGCACTCGGATGGCGATTGGCTAGACCACAACACGAAAAACATCTAAAAAAAGCCATTGGCAAGACAGATCGACCATTAAGGATTCTAGATGCAACTGCCGGTTTGCTCGGAGACTCAATGATCATGCTTGCCCTTGGACACTCAGTTACTGCTTTTGAACAAAGTAAAATTTTATACACGATGTTAAATAATGAACTGAATCAATTTTCTGAAACAGATTCCAATTTATTAAATTTTAAACTGATAAATTCCAATGTTTGCGAAGCAAACTTTAATGAGAAGAGTTTTGATGTTATTTATTTTGATCCTATGTATCCTGAAGATAAAACCTCAAGTGCACGGAGATCAGATTTAAAAAAAATTAATTCTATACTTGAGATTGAGGGTGTTGCTAGCGATCCAGAGTCAACATTCACCTATCTACGAAGTATCCCAAAGACAAAGTTAATTGTTAAAAGGCCTCTCAAGGTTGATGCTTTTGAAGGCAGCATTAATTATCAGATTACAGGAAAATCAGTGAGGTTTGATATCTATCTCAATTAACTACGAGTTTGTCCTGAGCCACGCACCACATATTTAAAACTTGTAAGCTGCTCGAGACTTACAGGTCCACGAGCATGAAATTTTCCAGTAGCGATTCCTATTTCTCCACCCATTCCAAATTCTCCACCATCGGCAAACTGAGATGATGCATTGATCATCAATATCGCACTGTCCAGTTGATTGATAAAGTATTCTTGAGAATTTTTGTCTTCACTAATAATCACATCAGTATGCCCCGTGCCGTGTTTTTGAATGTGTTCAACCGCCTCATCTATATCATCTACTATTTTTACACTCAGGATTGAGCTTAGATATTCTGTATCCCAGTCAATTTCATTTGCGCATGTTACCCGATCATCAAGCTTTACAGTTTTTTTACAGCCTCGAATTTCACATCCTGCATCAATCAGGCTGTCTAAAATACTACTTAGTTGCTCACTTGAATCTATATGAATCAAAAGAGTTTCTAACGCCCCGCAAATTCCTGGCCGTCTCATTTTTGCGTTTGTTACTACTGAAATAGAAGTATTGAGATCAGCACTTTTATCAATGTAGGTATGGCAGATGCCCTCCAAATGACCAAATACTGGAATAGTTGCTGAGTCCTGCACGGCCTGAACAAGACTTTTCCCACCTCGTGGCACTATTACATCGATTGCTCCATCAAGACCTTTCAACATATTAGTCACCATTTCTCTATCTTTAATAGGGATAATTTGAACTATGCCTTTTGGTAAATTCATATCACCTAATGCATCTCCAAAACAATTAACTATTGCTTGTGAGGATCTTAAGCTATCACTCCCGCTTCTTAATACAACAGCGTTACCAGATTTGATACTTAGAGCGCTAGCATCAGCAGATACATTTGGTCTGCTTTCAAAAATTATTCCTATGGTTCCTAGTGGTGTTCTAACCCTTGAAATCTCCAGACCATTTGGGCGCTTCCATGTATCAAGGGTAGTTCCAATAGGATCAGGGAGTTTGACTATATTATTGAGAGTATCAATGATTCCATCAATTCGTTCGTCATCAAGGCGGAGCCTATCAACAAAAGCGTCATCTTTTGAGTTTGCAAGTGCATCTTCAATATCAAGATTATTAGCTAATAGAATTTCTTTTCTAGATTGATGAATATTCTCAGTAGCTTTGATTAGAAGATTATTTTTTGATTCGGTGGACATTGAATTAAGCACAGAAACCGCAGCCTTTGCATTTGCACTAATTTCTTGTACTAATTTATTCATGCTTTATTAAACCATGTGGATTGCGCAGATTTTTTTAGTCTTATTAAAGGATTAGCAGCATCTCCCTTACTTATCACCATATCTGAATTCATGCTCAACATTATCTTTGCAGCCTCAATTTTGGAAGTCATCCCACCTTTACCGCTTTTGCTTGCCTTGCCAGCCATGGCATGGATGTTTTTAGTAACTTTTGATACCTGTCTAATGAGCGTTGATTGATTGGTTTGATTGTTAAATGAATCATAAAGACCTTCAACTGCAGATAGCATGATCAATAAGTCAGCTTTAAAAATTTTTGCTAATTTTGCAGCAAGCAAATCGTTATCCCCAAACTGAATTTCATCTGTAGCTGTTGTATCGTTTTCATTAACAATAGGAAGTACTTTAAAGCGGTGCAGTTGATTTATTGTTTTTAAAGCATTTCGTGCATCCTTAGCGGTCTGAATTTCTTTAGGGGTTAAGAGAACTTGACCTACATCGATTGAATGAGCTTGGAATGCTGCTTTCCACGCTCTAATCAACTCTAACTGACCTACCGCTGCAAGAGCCTGAGATTCTTCAAGCAACTCAACATTTTTTTTATTTAATAATCTTTTGCCTATCGCTATGGCTCCTGATGAAACCAAGATAATTTGTCTATTTTTTAAAGCAGCAATATCTTGGGCAATATTGCTCAATATTTTTTTTCTAACCCTGCCATGTTCATCTGTAAGGACAGCTGTACCCACCTTAACAATAATTTTCTGATGATGTTTTGAAAGTCTAGACATGGTAATGAGTAATTACTAATAAAAGCATGGTTCAGTTATTTAAGCCACATTCTAAAACCATATTTTTTTTAATTCTATGACAAATTGTTTTTATATTTCTTAATAAATATCAGATTTAATTGGTGCCCCATATCTGAGTCGAACAGATACTCCCGAAGGAACGCGATTTTGAATCGCGCGCGTCTACCAATTCCGCCAATGGGGCAAGCCTGTCATTGTAGCTGAGTTCAACATCTTTTAGAATGAGCTTCCTAATGAAGACCAGTGATTTTAACTACGATTTACCGAAAGATTTAATTGCTAAATATCCTCCCAATGATCGAACCGATTCTCGCCTTTTGATTTTTAATGACAATGAAATCAAACATGAGAAATTTTCCAATCTGCTAGATTATCTTCAACCCAATGATCTTCTGGTCTTGAATGAATCTGCAGTCATTCCAGCTCGTCTAATTGGTGAAAAAGAAACAGGGGGGAAGGTTGAGATCATGCTCGAAAGATTTTTATCTTCTTCTCAAACACTTGTCCAAATAAGATCTTCAAGATCTCCAAAAGAAAACTCAATCATAAATTTTGCATTTCCCAAAAATAAAATTTCGGCAAAAGTGCTTAGGAGACAGGATAATTTCTTTATTTTGGAATGGAGGGGTAAAGCCGAAGAGGTTTTTCAACAACATGCAGCCATTCCTTTGCCTCCATACATTGATAGAGATACCGATGATAGTGACAAGAGCCGATACCAAACTGTTTATGCAAACAACAACAAACAATTTTCTGTTGCAGCACCGACAGCAGGATTGCACTTTGATAATCTACTTTTAGCTAGACTCAAAAATGCAGGCATCAAAACCGCAACCCTCAATTTACACGTCGGCTCAGGCACATTTACACCAGTCAAAGAGGAGAATATTAAAGATCATAAAATTCATTTTGAAAAAATAGAGGTGAGTGAAGATATTGTTTCGGCAATCAAACAAACAAAAGAACAAAATGGAAGGGTGATAGCTGTCGGAACAACTTCGGTAAGAGCATTAGAGACTGCATTCCAAAATGTTCCTGAGAAATATAATGGAGAGACAAATTTATTTATTTATCCAGGATATGAATTTAAAGTTGTTGATTTGATGATTACGAATTTTCACCTACCCAAATCTTCTTTGTTAATGCTGGTGAGTGCTTTTATTGGTCATCAAGAAATGCATCAACTTTATCAAACAGCAGTAAAAGAGCGCTACAGATTTTTATCCTATGGCGATGCTATGCTACTAACAAAAAAATGAAATTTATTATTTCTAAAACAGAAGGTTTTGCTAGAAGAGGAGTTATACACTTTGAAAGGGGTGAAATACAGACACCTGCATTCATGCCAGTAGGCACGAACGGTACCGTTAAGGCTCTTGAGATTGAGAATATCCTAGAAACAGGATCAGAAATTATTTTAGGGAATACTTTTCATCTGATGCTAAGACCTGGAGATGAGTTAATTAAAGATGCTGGTGGCCTGCACAAGTTTATCAATTGGTCCAAACCAATTCTTACTGATTCAGGAGGCTTCCAGGTTTGGAGTTTAGGTGAGATGGCAAAAATTTCTGAAGAGGGCGTTCGATTTCAGTCACCGTACGATGGAAGGAAGATAGAACTTACGCCGGAGCGTTCTATAGAAATTCAAAATAATCTAGGCTCAGATATTGTCATGATTTTTGATGATTGCACTTCCTATCCCGCTACCTATGAAGATGCAAAGACATCCATGGAGCTTTCTTTAAGATGGGCAAAGCGCTCAAAGGATGCTCATCACTCTAAAAGCGCTCTCTTTGGGATCGTTCAGGGGGGAATGTATAGCGACCTAAGGACACAATCACTGGAATCATTGATGGATCTTGATTTTGATGGCATGGCTGTCGGTGGACTAAGTGTTGGCGAAACCCATGAAGAAAGAGTGACGATTCTTGAGCACCTTGCGCCAGAACTACCAAAAACATTGCCTCACTATCTAATGGGTGTTGGAAAGCCAGAAGATATTGTCGAAGCTGTTTATTATGGGATAGATATGTTTGACTGCGTGCTTCCAACTCGCAATGCAAGAAATGGCCAATTGATTACCTCCTTTGGTGAATTGAATATTAGAAATGCTGAGCATAAAGCTTCTTCCGACCCAATCGATCCAAATTGTGCCTGCAAGGTGTGCAAAAATTATTCGAGAGCCTACCTTCATCATCTGGATAAAACTAAAGAGATTTTGGGATCAATATTATCGAGTTATCACAATATCTTTTACTATCAAACTTTGATGTCGCAAATAAGGGAAGCCATCGACACAGAATCATTCGCTAAGTTCATAAAAGACTTCTATAATAAGCGACAAAAATTAGTGCCTGAGCACTTAAAATAAGGAGTTTTCATGGAAGAAACAGCAGTTCAAAGTCCGGGTTTTTTTGACCCAACCCTTTTTTTATTAATCGGGATGTTGGCCATCGTTTATTTCATGCTAATTCGCCCGCAAAATAAACGAGCTAAAGAACTTCAACAAATGCTGGGTGCACTCGAAAAAGGTGATGAGGTTGTTGCTGCGAGTGGAATTTTAGGCAAGATTAGAGACATTAAAGGAGATTATGTTTCTATAGAAGTTAGTCCGAGCATAACTTTTAAATTACAAAAGACGGCAATCTCTGGCACTTTGCCTAAAGGAACCATTGATTCAATTAATAAATAATTACAGTGAATAAGTTTTCTGTTTGGACCTATGGATTGATTCTCTCAGTTTTACTACTGGGTATTCTCTATTCATTACCAAACATTTATCCTGCAAAACCATCCATTCAAATTGCTTACTCAGATTCAGGAATGTCTGCTGATCAGAGCTTGCTAGAAAGAGTTAGTCAGGCTCTTAATGCATCTGAAGTTGCAGCTTCTGCCGTGAAGCTCGATGAAAATAACATCGTGGCGAACTTTACTTCGCTTGATGATCAGCTTAGAGCAAAGACCATCCTGCAAAGAAGTTTATTGGATGATGCTGTTGTGGCTTTGAATCTTGAGCCATCAACACCTGCATGGCTGGAAGGTATCGGAGGTTCGCCTCTAAAACTGGGTCTGGATTTATCTGGTGGAGTGCATTTTTTGCTCGAAGTAGATATTGAAAGTGCTGTTTCAAATCGACTTGAAGGAATTTTAAATTCTTTTCGACAACAATTTAGAGAGGAGGGCATTCGTTACTCTAACTCTGTTAATAATGGCTCCTCGATTAGATTTACTTTTAATAATGAAGAGGGGTATACCAAAGCTCGAGGGATTATAAATAATGAGAATGTTTCACCCAATGGTCTTATCTATGACTTAGTTCTAGATAATTTCTCAAACACAATTGAGCTAACTTATACCGATGTTGCAATTAGAGAAATCAGAGATTATGCAGTTGGACAAAACTTGATGACACTGCGAAACCGAGTTAATGAGCTTGGGGTATCTGAACCTATCGTGCAACGACAGGGTAGAGATAGGATCGTTGTCCAATTACCTGGAGTCCAGGATACAACAGCTGCGAAAAAGATCATTGGTAAAACTGCAAACCTTGAGTTTCGCATGGAGGCTTCATCTACTGCATCCAGACTAAGAAAAGAGAGTTTTGTCTTTAAAGCCTCTGAGTTACAGACCGCAGACCTTGAGAGAACTGTAATTGTTTCCGGTGATAGTGTTACCAATGCCAGCACAGGTTTTGATGAGAGCGGTTTTCCGCAAGTAAATATAACGCTTGATATGCAGGGCGGTAGATCGCTCCAAAAGGCAACCACAGGAAATATCGGCAGAAGATTAGGAGTTTTATTTGTCGAACAAAAATCTCGCTCTGAGATCGTCATCAATGATCAAGGAGAGGAGATTATTGAACAAACTCCTTATATTGAAAAGAAAATTATTAGTTTGGCTACAGTTCAAGCTGTATTGGGCACGAGCTTTAGGATTACAGGAGTTGGAACACCGCAAGAGGCTAGCGAATTGGCTTTACTATTAAGAGCGGGAGCCTTAGCAGCTCCAATGAAGTTTGTTGAAGAAAGGACGGTTGGCCCAAGTCTTGGTAAAGAAAACATCGAACTAGGTATGCGTTCAATCATGATCGGTTTTCTTGCTGTGGTTTTATTTATGTTCGCCTACTACAGATGGTTTGGTTTGGCAGCTAACCTAGCCTTAATTTCAAATTTGATTCTAATTACAGGATTTATGTCACTGCTGGGTGCAACGCTTACGCTTCCAGGGATTGCCGGAATAGTGCTAACCGTGGGTATGGCAGTCGATGCAAACGTATTGATCTTTTCTAGAATAAAAGAGGAGCTTAGAGCTGGTCTCGGTCCACAAGAAGCCATCAAAGAAGGTTTCTCGAGAGCTTTTACAACCATTTTTGATGCCAACATAACAACCCTCATTGCTGCACTTGTTCTGTACGCAATTGGAACCGGTCCCATTAAAGGATTTGCCATAACGCTATCGATCGGCATTGTTACCTCAATGTTTACAGCAATTATGGGTACGCGAGCTGTGGTAAATCTAATTTATGGAAATAAAAATATTAGGGAACTAAAGGTCTAGCATGGATTTTAATATCCCATTTATGAAGTATCGCAAGATTGCTGCTTATGCATCTCTTGCATTGTTTATTATTTCAATTGTCTCTTTGAGCTTTAGAGGCTTGAGTTTAGGGCTTGATTTCAGTGGCGGAACTTTAGTTGAAGTGACTTATGAAGACTCAGTCAATCTTGAAGAGGTCAGAGGCATGCTTACCAATAATGGCTTCGATGATTATCAAGTTGTTAATTTTGGTTCCGACAGGGATGTGCTAATAAAGATTGCAGATCAGCCTGGCAACAGCCAACTGGGTGACGAAGTCTTTGCACTAGTCCAGGCCAATGATCCTGATACTGAATTGAAGCGGGTTGAGTTTGTTGGACCGCAAATTGGTTCAGAACTCCGTGACCAAGGAGGCTTAGGCATGTTGGTGGCTTTGGCAATGATCCTGCTTTACGTTGCTTTCCGTTTCCAATACAAATTTGCTCTTGGTGCTGTTACCGCACTTGCTCATGATGTCATTATTATCCTGGGATTATTTTCCTTATTTGCATGGGATTTTGATTTGACCGTAATGGCTGCACTCTTAGCGGTGATAGGTTATTCATTGAATGACACGATAGTTGTCTCAGATAGAATCCGAGAAAATTTTAGATCTCAGCGAGGGATTGAATCAATTGAGGTTGTTGATCTCTCCATCAATCAGATGCTTGCAAGGACTTTGATCACTTCATTAACAACGCTATTAGTTTTATTGGCTCTATATTTTCTTGGGGGTGAGCTAATTAGAGGTTTTGCTCTGGCACTAATCATAGGGGTAATTATTGGAACTTATTCTTCGATATATGTCGTTGCCAATATGCTCATCATGTTTGCAATTAACCAAGAGGATATGGCTATACCCGAGCCTGAGGGAGCTGAATTTGACGATATGCCTTAATTGGCAGTGAAGTTACTTTTGATTGTTTTAAGCATTGGCTTGAAACATTTAGGCGCCGCGCATAAAAAGTGATCCCCATCCAAGCAATTAGGGTCCCCAGTAAAATCACTTACCAATGCTCC
>CACMYW010000030.1:0-10719 GCA_902617955.1 uncultured SAR86 cluster bacterium | reverse complement strand
GGGAGTAATATTGATGAGTCTAATTTTTTTCATGGTCGATTAGTTTTTAAGAATGAAACTAAACTCCATTATGAGCTCTTTGCACAACGCTCAGAAAATCCATTTAGAAATTACAGACAAAGAGAGGTTATGGGTCTTGGACTCAGATATCTGATCAACGATCACGCTAGATTTGGATTTGCTATCATTAATGAAGACGAAGAAGATCTCAATATGATCAATACAAAAACAGACCGTTTAAATCTTTACTTTCATGATGATTTTGAAATCGGTAAGAATATTTTCTTCAATACAACCATTTATATTCAACCCTCAGTAGATGACTTTAGTGATGATGTTAAATCCAGTGCCATTTTTGCACTTGATTTCGAAGTTAATGAACAGGTGATGATTTCGGTGCAGTACTCAAGGTTTAATGATAATGCACCTCCAATGAATGCTGATAAAATGGATGAAAGTATTAGTACAAAATTTTCATGGAGTTTCTAGGAGAAATAAATGTTAGATAGTTTTTTAGGTGTGGTTAATCAAGTTTGGAATGATGGTCTTTATGGAATTGGCATCACCGAGCTTATTGTTTCAATCGTCATTCTATTTACTGGAATTATTATTCGTGGGGTATTCATTGCACGTGTGTTTAAGTGGCTTGAAAAGCTCTCTGATCAAACAGAGTCTGAAGCCGATGATGCCGTATTAGAGACTCTTGAAAAGCCTCTTGGTTACCTCCCTATTACTTTAGCCCTTTACGTGATAACTCTTTACTTGCCTTTAAGTGGTACACCTGAGTTGGTTGCTCAAAACATCGTCAAGGCCGCGATTGCCTTCACCATTTTCAGCACTTTATCAAATTCTGTACAACCAATCTTTGGAATGTTCTCAGCAACTAGCTTGTTGACTGCATCCATGACGATGTGGCTGGAAAGAGCTGCTAGAGTTCTTATTTGGGTGATCGGTATAGGGGTCATACTTGATATCTTTGGAATTCAAATTGGTCCTCTTGTTGCGGGATTGGGTTTGTTTTCAGTGGCAGTAGCTCTCGGAGCACAGGACCTATTTAAAAATTTAATTGCTGGAATCCTAATCATAGGTGAAAACCGTTTCCAGCCTGGTGACAGAATTGAAATTGAAGGAGAACTTCATGGCGTTGTTGAGAATATTGGGTTTCGCTCAACATTAGTAAGACTTTTTAGTACTGCGCCGATGCTGGTTCCCAATAAAGACCTTGCAGATTTTAAAGTTATTAACCATGGCGCAATGCAGTTCCGTAGAATTAGCTGGACCATCAATTTGATATATTCAACCACACAAGATCAATTGGCAAAGATTTGTGAAGGTATTGAAGCTTTTATAAAAAGCTCTGATCAGTTTGCTGAAAATCCACGACAAGATTCCTTCGTAAAAACTGATGAATTCGGGGCCAGTTCAATTGATGTCAGAATACTTTGTTATACCGAGCCCTTGAACCTTACAGATTTTACAAGAGTGAAGCAGTCTTTGATATTTGAAACCATTAAAATTGTTCGTGCGAATGGATCTGAGTTTGCTTACCCATCTACTTCGGTATACATGGAAAATACTGAAAAAAATCCTGAGGATTATGATGTAGTTCAAGAGCAATCACATGCGCCTCAAAAAATTGATCCTGATTCTGGCGGTGACGATTAAGCTGAGCGGTTTTTAATTGTTTCCTCAAGCTCTCTAAAAAGTACTTCATGCTCATCAAAGAGTTCTTCGAGATCAGATTTTTTTAGTTCAAAGAGTTTGCTATCGTCAGTAGCAACTAAGGTTGCATTTCTAGCTGAGTTTGAGATCAATGCCATCTCTCCAAAAAAATCACCTGGGCCTAAATAAACAGGATTTTCAAGATCAACTTTGACCTGACCCTGCTCAATAATAAACATCGCATCACCCTCATCGCCTTTTTTAAAAATCTCCTCATTTTTTTGGAAGAGTTTTACATCAAGCTTTTCGTTAATCTTATTGATCGCACCAACCGGTAATTGCTGAAATAAAGGAATGGCAGCGATGGCCTCAAAAGTAATTAAAAAATTCCTTTTTTGAATCTCCTCATAATAAGCTGATGCCAAAATTGCGGCTGGCAAAGCAAACATTCCAATGCCAATGAACATGGTAAAGCTTGCAAGAATTTTGCCTACTTCAGTGCTTGGGACAACATCTCCATAGCCCACCGTAGTTAACGTCGCAATGCCCCACCACATTGCAGCAGGAATGCTACCAAATATTTCTGGCTGTGCTTCTGATTCAAGAAAATAAATAAGTGTGGAAACAACTAATAAAATGGAGATCACCATCATTTGTGAGCCAAGTAATGCATTGCGTTGCATGACAATGGTCTTGATTAACGTATTGGTGGGGACTAAAAATTTTGAGGTTCTAAAAATTTGAAACAGTCGAAACAATCTCAACATTCTTAAATCAACCAACCCAACAAAAAGCGCATTAATCAGGACAATGGCATCAACAGCCAAAAGAAAATCAAACTTTCTAATAACAATGGCACGCATTAAAAATTCCAAACAGAATAAGGTTATGGTGAGAAGGTAAAAAACATCAAAAATCCTTTCCACCGTGCGGGTGAGTTCCATTGAAGTCAGCACCTGATCAGCAATGGAAAGAATGATGAGGATGCCAATAATTTTAGAAAAGGTTCCTTCAAAAAAACTTTTGAGATTTTCCATAAACGGATTATAGCCTAGAGCACTCGCGTGCATAAAAAAAATGTGTTTTTACCAAGTAAGTTTGTTAGTATTTGAATTCTGCAACTAAGGAGGAGAAATGTTCGAAATTTATAAAGATAGAGGCGGTAAACATCGTTTTAGGCTAAAGGCTAAAAATGGAGAAAATATCATTGCATCACAAGCTTATGCATCCCGTGCAACTTGCATGAAAGGGATTAAATCAGTTGCCAAACATGCTGCTACAAAAGATAACTTCAAAACCAAAGAAACTCGTGGCGGCAAATGGAGTTTTAATCTAGTAGCTGGAAATAACAAAGTGGTCGCAACATCACAAAGCTATACCGATAGGTCTTCAATGAATAAAGGCATTAAGAGCGTGATGACAAATGCACCTAAGTTAAAAATCTCTTAAGGCTCATTAATGTTCAGCGACCAAAATGTATTAGTTGTAACTATATGTATTTTGGTTGGTCTATTGATTTGGGGTCGCTGGCGTTATGATGCTGTAACTTTAGTAGCACTAGCTGCTTTGGTTCTTTTTGAAGTCATTCCAATTAATAGCGCTTTTTCAGGGTTTGGTCATCCTGCAGTTATTATTGTGGCTTTGGTGCTACTGATCAGCAGAGGTCTGCAAGAATCTGGTTTTGTTGGATTAATAGGTGGGCAACTTTCAAAGATCCCATTAAACGAGAATCAGTTTTTACTAGTCATTCTCGTAACTGCTGCCGCATTGTCCTCGTTTATGAACAACATTGGAGCCATGGCAATACTACTGCCAGTAACCATAGCCGTATGTCAGCAAAATAATTGGAATCCACCAAAATTTCTAATGCCGCTGGCTTTTGCAAGTATTTTAGGGGGGATGAATACCATGATTGGAACCCCGCCCAATATTATTATCTCCCAATACAGAGAAACCTATACAGGGACCAGCTTTAATTTCTTTGATTTTTCTTTTGTAGGAGTTGCCGTAAGCCTATTGGGTGTTGTCTTCATTGCTTTTCTTGGTTATCGCCTGGGCAAAGTAAGGCAAGAAGCTGGGGATGAAATTAAGTTAATTGATCTGAAAAACTATTTGTTTGAAGTCAGAGTAAAAAAAGACAGTAAAGCCATCGGCAAAAGATTATCAGAAATTAAAAAAGTAGCAGGCCCAGAAACAGAAGTGCTGGGTATTGTTAATGAATCAGGAGCGGTCAGCAAGGTCTCAATGGTCACTAAGTTTGCCCATAATCAGGTGCTTGTGATTAAAACATCGCCGGATGATATTTCGAGATTGCAAAGTGATCTTGATTTAGAGATTTCTGAGGATCTTAATACCATTAAAGAATCTGATCTTGAGGAGATTGAGGTAATGGTCACAGCATCTTCAAGACTTATTGGACGTAAACAAGAATTTTTAAAGCGCCTAGCCTCAGAAGATCTCGCCCTGCTTGGACTTTGGCGACAAGGAGCAAAGTTTAGAACTAGGCTTTCACGTGAAATTTTTAGAGTTGGGGATGTACTTTTACTAGGCGTGCGATCCATTGATGAGGAAGGAGTTAAAGAGCGTATTAAGCACCTAGGCCTCATGCCACTGATGCAGCGAGAAATGCAGGTCATCCCCAGTCGTAGTCGACTGCTAAAAAGTATTATTTTCTTTGTTACTTTCCTTCTGCTTGCTGCCTTTAACGTGATAAATATTGTGATTGCTTTCTTATTATGTGTCCTTGCATTTATTGGGGTTAAAGTCCTTAACGGAAACCTTTATCGAAGTATTGAATGGCCCGTCATTGTGATGTTGGCTGCAATGATTCCAATCGGCCAAGCACTCGAAACAACCGGCATCTCTAATAACATTGCAATGTTTATTTCAGGCTATACCGAAGCCTTACCTGTTTACATGATCATACTGTTAATTCTTGTGGTAACTATGTTTGTCTCAGACATCATTAATAATGCTGCCACAGCCATTATCATGGCGCCAATCGCTGCAAATATTGCCTCTCAACTAGGCGCTCCTGTAGAACCTTTTTTAATGGCAGTTGCCGTGGGAGCAAGTTGTGCTTTTCTCTCACCCATTGGTCACCAATGTAATACCCTGGTTATGGCACCGGGAGGATATAAGTTTGGAGATTACTGGAGACTGGGGTTACCCCTGGAAATAGTTATTGCAGCTATTTCAGTGCCAATGATTATGTACGTCTGGTTTTAATCAGATAGTAAGGCTAGATTTTCAATAAACTTATAAATATCTTTTCTAAAAGTTGATTCATCGCCATTTTCTTTGGTTATTGGAGATGTGACGCCACCTTCACCCACTTTCATAATCTTTGAACTCTCAAGAAAGTCCCAAACTGCTAAGGTCACATCTGTGTCACCAATTTCTTTCAACCATTTAAACTCTTTAAAATCTTGAGTATCACCAGGAATGGGATCGTACTTAGTTATTTTAGTAACCACCACATCATTATCCCGATCTACAAAAATGTATTGTCCAAATTTACCACTGGCAAAAAAGATTTCATGATTTTCGTCATCAGCAGCCATCCACCAATGCAATGAATATCCTCCTTGTCTTGGCGCTTTAAATCTCCACGATGTACTAAAAGTCTCATTAATGAAGCCTTTTGGAACTAACGATTTATTATTCCAATTGCCGTTTCTTGCGAATAATAATCCAAACCTTGAAAAGTCTCTTGCACTCATGTCTATACAACAGTAGGTCATGACATTTCCTCGACCATCCCTCCATAGAGTTGATTTTTTGATGCCAATGGGCTGTAAGATTCTATTCTCTAAAAGCTGATCTGCAGACTGACCGGTTGCAGCCTCTAAGATAGCTGCCAATAACATTGAATTAACATTGTTGTATTCCCATATTGATCCAGGTTTTTTTTCTAATGGGACATTTAAAGCGTATTGAAGCTGATCTTCATTTAAAAACATTGTCTCGTGTTGAGTCTCTGGATACTGCAGACCGCTTTCCATATCAAGAATATTTCTTAGGGTAATAACTTTGCGCTCATCTTCTTTGTACACAGGCAGGTATTTGTAAACTGGATCATCAAGACTCTCTATTTCACCTTTTTCAATAGAAATACCAATCAACGCAGCATAGAAACTTTTTGCAACTGACCATGAGGTACCGAAAGAATCTTGATTATAATTTTTAGCATATCGCTCACTTATAATTTTCCCATTTTTGACAACTACCAAAGCCTGCGTTGCAGGATCTTTAAATGCAATATCTTCAAGAGCTTGGAGCCTCAACTCATTAACATTTTCTTGCGATGCATTGGATAGCTCCCAGTTATCATCTGGAAAGTATTCAGCTAAAGCTACAGTTGAAAAAATGCTCACTGACAAACTCAAAAGTAAATGTTTCATAAAGATCCTTAAGTGGTAGACCCGAGCAGATTTGAACTGCTGACCTCTGCCATGTCAAGACAGCGCTCTAACCAACTGAGCTACGGGTCTAGGACGAAACTATTTTAAACTAGGTTGGTTTAAAGGCAATAAGCTTAAGGCCAAAAAAAAAGGAGGCAAGGCCTCCTTTTTCCTGAGAAAAGATAATACTACTTATCGTCGTCGTCACCGAGAATTGCGTCTTTAACGCTCTCAGCAACATCCTTAACCCCTTCAACAGCAGCATCAACTGTTTCACCAACAGTTTCAACCACTTCTTCAGCTACGTCTTTGACGCCTTCAGCAACTTCACTAGCAACATCAACAACACCTTCAACTGCTGCAGAAGCTGTTTCCACTGCTCCTTCAACAACCTCACCTGCTACATCTGCTACTGCATCAACTGCTGCTCCAGCTGTCTCAGCTACGCCTTCAACAACTTCTTTAGCGGCACCAACAACATCGCCTTCTTTTAATTCATCTAAAACTTCTTTTCCTGCTTCAGCAACTTCACCAGCTACATCTTTAACGCCTTCGATAGCAGCATCAACTGTTTCACCAACAGTTTCAACAACTTCGCCAGCAACTTCTTTCGCTGTGTCTACGACTTCTTCAGCAGTTTCTTTAACGCCTTCTGCAGCTGCAGATGCTGTTTCAACAACACCTTCCACAGCTTCACTGGCTACATCACCAACAGCACCAACAGTTTCTTTGGTGACGTCTGCAACACCCTCAACAACGTCTTTAGCGCCATCGACAATTTTATTATCTTCGCTCATAAATATCCTCTTAAAAAAATTTAATATTCTCATGACTTTTTGTCAGTTTTCCCTAAAAAGGGTACATAGATTAACAATTTCTGATCAAAAACAAAAGCGATTCTAGTAAATTTAAGTAAATTTAAAACGTTTTTTTGATTAATTTCTTTTTTTGATGAAAGATTCCGTCGCATTCAAGATAATTTGATCCTCAGAATCTTTCAATTTTTCTATTTCTGCTAGGATTTTTTCAGTTGATCCCCAGGGCCCTTCCTCATTCAAACGTTGATTTAGAAAGCTCTCATACCTTTTTTGCATGTCTTCGGGAGCCTCTGAGGGATACATTTGACAAACCAGTCTTTCAGCAAAGAGTCTAAAACGCTCATCTTCAATGTTTCTTGCTATTTTAATTCGGTATGACGGCTCTTCAATACGATGAAAATCGTCCATTAGTTCCTTATCGGATGGTTTTGGGAAACCACCTGCATATATCAGCTGTTCAATATGTTCGGGTTCTTTAAAATTAAAAATACGATCTGCCATCGCATCGCTTACCAGCGCATGAAAGTCAGTATTATTTTTAACAAGCTCTGCTCTTTTAATGAGAATATTAATATCCATATCAAATATTGCATTATCCTCAATTAATTCTTGAGGGCATATGGGAATAGTTTTATTTATTTTATATTTTTTAAGTGGCCCATCTCGACCGCCTTTTTGAACCATGCTAAAGATATCCGAAGTTTCCAAAGAAAAAATCTCTTCGGGATCAAAACTTAAATCAAAAAACACTATTTCATTAGGTCGGGTAGCATCTGCACCACAAATAACTACAGGATATCTAAAACGTTCGCGACGATAGACTTCTCCAAGCGCTAAAAACGTTTTGCAATTAATGGCAGCTTGCATTCCAGGCTTGGTTGCAGTTGAGATAAAAAAATCGATCCACTCAGGTATATGGCCATCAATAATTTTAAGGAGCTCTAACATCAACCTGCAGTCGGCTATCGCATCATGCGCATCATCATTACTAATGTTATTTGCAGCCGCAAGAGCTTCAAGCTTTAAACTAATGCCAGGGCCGCCATCGTGTAAAGGAATTTCAATTACATTGTTAAAATAACAAGCAAGGTTTTGCAACATTAAAAAAAGATCAAGCCTGCCGTTACCGTTGGTATTAGTTAGATAGATGTCTAACAGGTTCCAATAAAACTGTCTTCGAATTAATTCTTCATCGAATGCATGACCGTTATAGGTTACAAAAGTACCTGAGCCGTCTACCGTCCATTCACGCCACTGACGATGCAAGTCGCTCATCATTTGATAATGCGAAGTATTTGATTTAAATAACTCAATTTTTTTATTGGTGAGCATAGCTTTGGGTTGAGGGTTAACCCATGGGAGTGGTCTGCATCCAATATTTTGTTGCGCTAATTCTTCAAAACTACGATTAGTTTGGATGGAGCCGCACTGCAAAATCTGAGAAAAATCTTTCTGAATCCCCGAGGTCTCTGTATCGTAAAAGATCAGATTAGCTGGCAATGCTCTATCGCTTAACTTCTGGAAATTTCAGATGACTCCACCTGGTCATCTTGAACTACATGTTTACCAAGCTCATAACGAGCAACCGCTCTTCTATGAACCTCGTCAGGTCCATCAGCTAAGCGAAGGGTTCTCATGCCAGCATACATTCTTGATAGTGGAAAAACTTGAGAAACTCCAGCTCCGCCATGAATTTGAATTGCACGATCAATGATCTTGCAAACAATATTCGGAACCGCCACTTTAATTTGAGCAATCTCACTGGCCGCAACCTTATTGCCGACGGTATCCATCATATGGGCAGCTTGAAGAGTTAATAATCGAGCCATATTTAATTCAATTCTTGAATCAGCTATTACATCAAAGTTTCCGCCAAGTTGGGCGATGGGTTTGCCAAATGCAACACGGGTTTGGCCACGTCGACACATCATCTCAATGACTCTCTCACCCATACCTATGGCCCTCATACAATGATGAATTCTTCCTGGCCCAAGCCTGCCTTGAGCAATTTCAAAACCCCTACCTTCACCCAAAAGCATGTTTTCTTTAGGGACCCTTACATTGTCAAACTTTAGGTGCGCATGACCATGAGGAGCATCGTCCCAGCCAAACACATGCATCATCTTACGAGTTTCAATGCCTGGAGTATCAGAGGGCACAAGTATCATTGAATGTCGCTTATGTCTTGGTGAATCAGGATCTTGATCAGTGACACACATGAAAATAATTATCTTACATCTTGGGTCTCCAGCACCGGAGGTCCACCACTTTTCACCATTAATCACATACTCATCGCCTTCAAGCACTGCAGTGGCCGCCATGTTGGTGGCATCGGATGAAGCAACGCCTGGCTCAGTCATACCAAAAGCTGACCTAATTTCTCCATTTAATAAAGGCGTCAGCCACTCATCTTTTTGAGCCTCACTTCCATACCTAACTAAAACCTCCATGTTTCCTGTATCGGGTGCTGAACAATTAAAAACTTCAGATGCAATTCCAGATCGACCCATTTGTTCTGCTAGATGTGCGTACTCAAAGTTAGTCAGCCCGGCTCCAAGCTCACTTTCAGGAAGAAAGAGATTCCACAGTCCAGCTTTTTTTGCCTTGTCTTTCATTTCCTCAATGATGGGCGGGACGCACCATCTGCCACCCTCTTCTACCTGCTGTTCATAGAGAGATTCATTGGGAATGATTTCCTTGTTAATAAATTCAGTAACCTGATCTAATAAAGATTGAGTTTTTTTGCTAAGTTCAAATTTCATTTTTTTTCCTGGTTATAGTAATAATATCATTCATCAAAGGCTTGTTGACTCATGGATGAACAAATTTCATTAAATTCTTTGATGGTTTCAGAAATAATTTCACTCACAGGCTTCATGCTACTAATTAATCCAACTGATTGGCCTGAAAGTGCAGGAGCTGCATTCATATTACCTCCAAAATATAAATCCTGAATATTCATCATTGCACTCATGTCCATCTCACCAGATTCATAAATAGGCTGGGTGTAATCTGTTTTCAGTGCTCGAATACAGGGCTTACCTTTTTTATTTAATATCCAAGTGCCCTGCTCATCAGAATCGATGATGTAGTTTTTAAAGTTTTCATGCACTGGGCTTTCTTTACAGGAAACAAATCGAGTACCCATTTGAATACCTTCTGCACCTGCTGCAAATGCCGCTGCCATTCCACGTCCATCCACAATCCCTCCTGCGGCAACAATTGGCAGATTGGTGATATTTCTTATCGCTTGAATTAATACAAATAATCCAACTTCTTCAGGACTCTTAAAACCTCCACCTTCAGTTCCCTCGACAACCAATCCATCAACACCGGCATCGACAGCTTTTTTTGCTCCTGCGACATTAGGTACAGCATGAAAGACTTTAATTCCTGCATCTTTGAGTATATGGATGTACTTAGCAGGATCGCCTGCGGAAGTGGTAACAAACTTTATACCAGCATTTAAAACAACATCAATCATGGATTCATCTTTTAGGAAAAGAAGTGGTAAATTCACTCCAAAAGGCTTATCCGTTAAATCAGCCATTGCCATGATTTCATTCTTGCAGTTATCAACTTCGCCTGAGGAGGTTTCAATAATGCCAAAGCCGCCTGCATTTGATACAGCTGAAGCAAGTTTGCTTCTTGCAATCCATCCCATGGGAGCTTGAATGATTGGATATTTTGAGCCTAGAATTTGAGTTACTCTATTCATGATGTTGCAGGAGGTATTGGCATTTAGTATGTCACTATATTTAGACCCTAACAATCCTTTATTTCTATTATTCAAATTGCTAAGATGACGTTATAAGTTTGATGAATATCGTAATCTC
>CACMYW010000029.1:0-11063 GCA_902617955.1 uncultured SAR86 cluster bacterium | reverse complement strand
CTATTAACACCTTCAAAGGAAATGAAGATGACTGAAATTGATAATAATGAAATAACTATTGATGATTTTGCAAAGATTGACCTTAGGGTGGCCGAAGTTATTGAAGCGAATCATATTGATGGTGCTGACAAACTAATCCAATTAACACTTGATGTTGGTGAACTAGGACAAAGAAATGTCTTTGCAGGGATTAAATCAATGTACTCTCCTGAAGACCTTCAGGGAAAATTTGTAGCTTTGGTTGCAAACCTAAAACCAAGAAAAATGAAATTTGGTACATCTGAGGGTATGGTCCTTGCTGCCTCGAATGATGAAGGTGGAATTTTTATTATGAGCCCTGCTTCAGGTGCAAAAGCTGGAGATAAAATAAAATGACAAAAGATGTAGATATCCTTGTAGTCGGAGCTGGGCCTGTTGGTCTTTTTACTGTTTTTGAGGCAGGACTACTGGGGCTTAGATGTCACCTGATTGATAATTTAGATAAGATTGGCGGGCAATGCGCTGAACTTTATCCAGAGAAACCAATTTATGATATTCCAGGAGTTCCCTTTCAAACTGCTCAACAACATGTTGATGCACTTATTGAACAAATTAAACCCTTTGAATATGAAATAAGTCTTAATGAAAGAGTTGATTCAATCTCTGAAGACTCAAATGAGAATAATATTACTCAGTGGAGAGTTGGCACCTCAGACGGACAAGAATTTATTACTAAAAATATTTTTATTGCTGCTGGTGCTGGATCATTTGAACCAAGAAGACCTCCCAATATTGAAAACCCAGATGCTCTTATGGAAAACGGAGTTTCTTATGCAGTGCAATCTAAAAAAAGGTACGAGAATAAGGATGTAGTTATTTTTGGTGGCGGTGATTCAGCACTAGATTGGACAGTTGAGCTTGCTGATATTGCAAAGAGTATCTCTTTAGTTCACCGACGTGATGCCTTTCGTGGTGCCCAGCATACTGAAGCTCAGATGAGAGAACTTGTGACGCAAGGAAAAGTGAACCTGTTAACACCCTACCAAATTCACTCCATTATTGGTAAGGATAAGGTTACTGGTGCTGAATTAAAGAACTTCGATACAAAAGAAATAGAAGCTGTTGAGGCAGATGAGCTGTTATTTTTATTTGGATTAAATAAAAAGCTTGGCCCAATACTTGAATGGGAATTAGAACTAAATGAAAAAAAGATTAATGTGAATACAGAAAATTTTCAAACTAATAAAGATGGGATTTTCGCTGTAGGCGATATAAATGATTATCCAGGAAAATTAGATTTAATTTTATGTGGATTTCATGAAACCACTCTTGCAGTTCAAGAAGCTTACCGAAGAATTCATCCTGGGGAAAGAGTTCCTTTTGGTTACACAACCTCAAATACTAAACTACAAAGAAAACTTGGGGTTGCCGAATAGAAAACCAAATTAAAATTTTAGAGATACATGATTCTCTACCCCACTATCAATGCGGTAGATGCGGTACTCCTGGATGTCTCCCTTATGCCGAGGCAATTATTAATGAAAATATTCCGATCAATAGATGTGTGCCCGGTGGAGAGAGCTCACTCAAAAAGCTTATTGAGATTACAAATCATCCTGTCGATATCTCTCTAGATTTGGATTTTGGGCCTGGCATTACTAACCAAAAAGCATTCATTATTGAGGATGAGTGTATAGGTTGTAAAAAGTGTATTGATGCGTGTCCTATTGATGCAATCCATGGAGCCTCAAATTTAATGCACAGTGTAATTGATGATTTATGTACAGGATGTGAGTTGTGCGTACCTCCTTGTCCGGTTGATTGCATAGAATTAGTGCAGGTAAATGAGAATGACTCATTGACCGCAAGAAATAATTCAGAAGAGTGGTTTCAAAATACTATTAAGCTAAGACAAAGAAGAATAAAAGAAAGATCTATTGTTGATCAGGAAAATAATTTAAAAATAGGGGAAGAAATAAACGAACGACTTAACAATAGGTCCGTTGATAAAGAAAAAAATATTAAGCAGCTTCAAAGAAAAATCTTAATGGACAGAATTAATGAAGACCAAGATGGTGCTGAATTTATAAATAATTTAATGGATAAGCTATAAGAATCTATTTTTTACAAACTCTAATGGAATTGTATTATTTAGTTGAAATTCATCAATAATGCTTTTTACAACTTCTCCGATCTTAGCTAAGGCTCGATCTGTCATCTCATTATCGCGTTCTAAAACATCCTTTGTTAAGCCAATCACGCCACCTGCATTTACTAGAAAATCAGGAATATAAAGCATTCCATGAGAATGAATTTCATTGAAGAGGTTATCACTAAGCAATTGATTATTTGCACCGCCGCATATTACTTTATATGTTGAGTTTTTAATAAACTCTTTATTCAAGATTCCTCCGATCGCACATGGAGAAAATATTGATGCGTTTGTTTTAAAAATTGATTTGCAGGGATGACAGCCAAGCTTTAAGGCTGAATTAAGCTTGATTTCATCGGCCTCATCAACATAGATCTTTGTGCCATCATCTAGGAGATGAGATGCGAGATTTGAACCGACACTGCCAAATCCTTGTATAAGAATATCTTTGTTATTTCCATTAAAGTAATGATCTTTAACCGATCTTAGCGCATAGTAGATTCCTTTAGCTGTGTAAGGACCTGGATCAACGTTATCTAATACATGCTTAGATAATTGAGAAACAATTCTTATATCATTCAGAGATATACCTATATCTTGTGCACTTAAATAAGCTCCATCCAAATAATTGATAAATGCAGCAAACAATTCTAAATACTCTTTATTGTTTTGATTATTCTTGATGATGACTGCTTTGCCTCCACCAAATGGAACTCCAGCTACTCTATTTTTTAAAGTCATTGCTTTTGAAAGCTTTAATACATCCTCAATAGCATGAATTTCGGATTCATATTCTTTAAATCTACAACCACCGATCGCCGGACCTTCTTTAGTTGAATGGATGGCAATAAATGCCTTGAAATTCTTATCATTATCTTCAAAAACAAATAAATGCTCATGATCAAAAAGCTCATGTTCTTGTATTTCAATTCCTAGATAATTTTTTGCTGATATTTCTTTAATCATAATAAGAATAAGATTAATGAAAGAGTTATTATATAGCCCTAAATGCTTAAAGATAGAATAAGAAAATACTTACCCGTTGTTCTGGACCTCGAAACAGGTGGATTAGATAGTAAAAAAAATCCCATCTTAGAAATAGCTATTCAGCTTTTGGAATATAAGGACCAAAACTTTGAATTAGGTGAATTGATTAGATATCACATCGAGCCGTTTAAAGATCTCGAAATTGATCCCGAGTCATTGGAATTTACAAAAATTGATTTATCACATCCTTTACGAAATGCAGTTGAAGAAAATGTTGCTCTAAAAAATATATCGAAGGCTATAAATCAACAACGGAGTAAATACGAATGTTCTAGAGTTATATTGGTTGCCCATAATGCGCACTTTGATTTGGGTTTCTTGGTAGAAGCATTCAAAAGAAATAAAATTAAAAATCTACCTTTTCACCCATTTTCAGTCCTTGATACTGTTTCTTTAGGTGCGCTTGCTACTGGACAAACTGTTTTAGCAAGGATCTGTAAAGAATTAAATATAGATTATGTCAATGAATTAGCTCACTCAGCAGCGTATGACGCAGAGGTTACAGCTAAAGTCTTTTGCAAAATATTCAATGACTTTAACTAACTTGAGCTAAATTTCTTTCTTCGGCCGCTTTCCAATCTTTAGGAAGAAATTTTGAAACTAGCAGAAAACTAATTACTGAGGGAATAAATACACAAGTTGTAACGGTCAATGAATATCGTATTGACTCAATTTCATTATAGTTATTACCAAATACATCCATTAACCATCCAGCAAAAGTTGGACCGCCACCCAATGCGATCATGTTGAGGATAAAGAAAAAAAGTGCGGTTGACATCGCACGCATATGAATTGGTGCTAACGTTTGTGCAATTGCAAAACTTGGGCCTAAATAAATCCCAAGCAGCAATAGTGCAAAGGTAGCAAAAACTAAGTGCATTTCTACAGAGTCTACCCACCAACCAATAATGCCAACCGGCATACATAATAGCATTGCTATTGCTGGTAACCAGCCATATGCTCTAATATCTTTTTTACCCCACCTATCTGCCAATCTTGCTCCAAAGAAAGCACCCCCAGCATAAGTTGTTCCATTCATAATTCCGAGGATAATGACAAGAGTTTGAAAATCAAATGATGGATCAAGTGTTACTAGATACTTTGTTTGAAATGCTGATTTTGCATATGAAACAAATGATCCAAATGCTATTCCAAAACACATCGCCCACCATGCCGGTATACGCATAAGTACTTTCAATGACTCTAAAAATGGAGGTTTAGAAATTGTGGTACTTGAGGTTAATTCCATTGCACCACGAACCGGTTCTTTTAATACTAATTTAACAACGACAGCTAAAGCTATGCCGGTTAAACCTAAAAAGATAAAAATCTGCCTCCAGTTTACCTGATCTTCTGAAACATCCATTAAAGAGGCTGTTACAAAATAAGCAGCCATAATACCTAAAGGGATTCCCATTGAATAAACACCTAAAGCGCTTGCTCTTTCTTCTTTAGGATACATATCAGATATTATTGAATGAGATGGAGGACTGCCACCTGCTTCTCCAATTCCAACACCCATTCTTGCAAGAGCAACCTGTAAAAAGTTATTTGCTAATCCTGTCAGAGCAGTAAATGCACTCCAAGTAGCCAAAGCAATTGATAGGATATTAACTCTATTAAAGCGATCTGCTAGCCATGCAATTGGTATTGCCACAAAGGTATAAAAAACTGCAAAAGCCAAGCCTATTAACAAACCAAGCTCAGTATTTGTTAAGCCTAAATCTTTCTGAATAAACGGGGCAAGGATTCCCATTATCTGTCGATCAATAAAATTGAACCCATAGACAAGAGTGAGCAGTAATAGAGCAAACGTTCTATATTGTTTGGTATGCATTTTTTTAGATTACAAAACTGTCGTATGAATTAGAGCAAACTCTATAATCATCAGATAGAACGTTTTGATTTTCTTCTTTTATATATAAAACCCATGAAAGAAGACCTTTTGAGTGGGATGGTTTGGATCCTGTTGGCGCCAAATACTCAACATGGTTTCTATCAATTATTTTCCTGAGCTTATTGTAGCTCATAGAAACCATAACCATGCCAAATACTTTAACGAGATCTGTTGTAGAAATTAGCACTTCGATTGGATATTTTGATACAAAGTTTTTGTTAATAGTATGTGGTTCATGAAAAACTGTTTTACCATTTGAATGAAGATAGTATGCAAAGCTTGATGTGTTGTAAGGCTTTCCAGCCTCCTCAATCTCTAAAGTCATATCGTTGATATCAAATTTATCTCCAGCGTTCACAATAATTATATTTGTGAAACCTAACTTTGAAAGAGCATGCGAAGCATGCTTAGTTGTAAAAATTTTTATGCCTTTATCAAAGTATTTCAATGACTCGGGATCAAGATGATCTGAAAAATGCGCTGTTATAACAAGATGAGTTACTTTATCAATTAAGTTGTAACGTAAAAAATAATGATCAGAAGTCTTTTCTCTATAAAGAAGCCACCTAGCACCAGGAATCTCTTGCAATTCTGACATCCATGGGTCAACTAATATGCACGCTTCATCGCTTTTATAGGCCCAAGACTGGTAATTATTACATCTGATTAATTGCATATTCTAATCATCTCATAAGTGAGAATAAAAACCAAAATGATAATAATTATCATTAAAAAAATACCTTATATCAGTGTTTTACAAAATATTATTATCCTTTTATAATCATATAAATGTGTACACTTATGGAGCAAAAAAAATGAAAGAACTTAATACAAAAGAAGTTTGCGAAATATTGAATGAAATAATGGAGTATGAATTAGGTGGAGTAGTTAGATATACGCACTCATCTTTAATGATTACAGGGCCTTACAGGATTCCAATTGTTGCGTTCTTAAAGGAACAAGCAGCTGAATCTCTGTTACATGCTCAACAAGCTGGTGAGTTACTAGTTGGTCTGGATGGTCACCCAAGTCAAAGAATAGCAAAGATTGAGGAAACACATCGTCACTCTATAAAAGACATATTAGAAGAATCACTTGAACACGAACTTCATGCGCTAAGTCTATACAAAAAACTTCTTAATAAAGTTGAAAATAGATCTGTATACCTTGAAGAATATACTAGAGGCAAGATTGGAGAAGAGGAACAACATTCGCTTGAGCTAAAAGCAATGTTAAAAGATTTTGGTTAATCTATTTTAATTCATCAATAGCTGATTGAAGTTCACCCGCTGCATGCATTTCAGTAACTATGTCACAACCTCCAATCAATTCGCCATTTAGAAAAACCTGAGGGAAAGTTGGCCAATCTGTGATGTTGGGTAATGTTTGTCTGACTTCAGGATTAGCTAGGATATCAACGTAAGAAAACTCTGCTCCACATTCAATAAGTGCTTGAACAGTTCTTGCTGAGAAGCCACATTGAGGTTCGTAAGGTGAGCCCTTCATGTAGATCAAAATGTCATTTTCTTCGATTTGTTCTTTTATTTTCTTTTCGATATCCATACTATTTTTTTATTATTTCTATATACATGTTTATAGTGTCTTTAAACCCATATTTCAATGAATCAACGATAATAGCATGTCCTATTGATACCTCATCAATATCTCCGCATTCTTTTAAATAAGGTAAATTATCTAAGTTTAGGTCATGACCTGCATTAACTTTTAAGTTATTTAATCTAGCTGATTCAATAATTTTGCTAATCTTATTTTGAGCATTATGAATTTCATGCTTCTTACCGTTTTTGATGACTTCTGCAAAAGGGCCTGTATAAATTTCAATACTATTAATTCCTATTTCATTTAATTTATCAAAATTACTAAAATCATCATCTATAAAGATGCTTACATGGTTAATATTTTTTTTAAATTTAGAAACCTCAGATTTAAAGATGTTATCAAGTTGTTCAATTTTCCATCCATGATCTGACGTAATTTGGCCATCCGCATCGGGTACCAATGTAACTTGGTGAGGATTATGAGCATTCACAAGGGGAATAAATCCAGGATAATTTTTCGAACTAGGTGAAAAAAGATTCCCTTCAATATTAAATTCTTTATTAGCTTTTAGGCAAATCTCGTCAAACATACTAATATCGCTTGGTTTAGCATGCCTTAAGTCAGGTCTTGGATGAAGTGTTAAGCCATCAACTCCTAAATCAATAGATTGCTGAGCATAATCGCTAATACTTGGATTATCTGATCCTCTAGAATCACGTATTAATGCAATCTTATTAAGATTGATACTAAAATTCATAAAAAATATTTAATTTGAGGAAATAGAGTTCTGATCCCAAAATGCTCTGCCAGAAATAATTTTACCAGAGTCATTAATAACAAAATGATCTACTATTGAAATGTCCATTGAAGTTCCATTCGATTCATTCCTTACTTTCATAACAGCTTTTAATATACCCTCATTCCCACAAACAACGTAACTAACATCTGAAGGAGTAATTGTCATTCCCTCTGCATGAGCAAAATCCCAAAAATTACCAATAGCCTCAATTCCCTTGCATGGGTCTGATCCAACAGGATCTTCAAATACGGCATTTGAATCCCATAGCTCTATAAACAAATTTTTTTCATTTTTTGTGTACGCTTCAACATAACCTTCCATTGCTGCTCTTGTTTTATCTTCCATAATTATTTATCCAGTTTCATGCCATGTTTGGCTAAATGATTTAAAGTAAATTTTTGATCCTTATCTATAGGGGTCACAGATTCAATAATTCTATCGTATTCAGAAAAATTTATTCGCCATCCCTCTTCTGTCTTAATATATTTATCTTTGTACAATGCCGTGCCCTGAGTTAAAGCATTTTCATTAAAGTTATAAAAAATATCTTGGAGATACCAAATTCCACTTGCATTGACTTCATCATGAATTGAAATTTCAGGATGGTGACCAGTATGCATGGCTGCAGTTTCACTATGAAATGAGTATTTCAAAGATTGAATAATCTCTTTTTTACCACTAGCCTCCCATACATATGTTCCTCCGCGATAATCGACCTTAATATCATCAGTAAATACACTATCTAGTAATCCATGGTCAGCCATATCAATGGCTCTAAAATATCTATGTTTTAGCTGCTTTATCATCTCGATATCATGAAGCTCTCTGATTAGTTCATTCATTTATTATTTACCTCAAATAAGCCTGACCGCCATCAAGCATAATAGTTGATCCAGTGATGTAATTCATTCCATCTGAGACAAGCTGACAAACTGACTCCCCAATATCATTTTCACAATCACCAATTCTTTTAAGAGGAATGGTATCAATAAATTCACTGGCTTCTTCAGGCCTCTCATCAACCCACCACTGCATACCAACAGAATTTGCTAAAGGCATAATAGTATTTACTCTAATATTATCTTTACCCCATTCTACAGCTGCAGCCCTAGTAAGAGATCGAATCGCCTCTTTAACTGCTGCATAAGCACCATATCCTGATGAGTCGGGTCTAAGAGCTGATGAACTCGCAAGATTAATGATAGCTCCATCACCCTTTAAATCTTCATAAAATAGTTTCATTAATCTAAAAGTTGCAAGAGGACCTGATTCCCATCCCGCATTAATTGCTTCATCAGTTACATCTAAAATACTACCCAAAGGTACCTCTTGCGCGTTATTGATTAAAACATTGACTGGGCCAAAGATTTTTTTTATCTCTCCTTGTGCGTTACTAATTGAATCAGGGTCTTTTACATTGCATTCTAATGCAAGAGTTTCAAAACCAGCTTCATTTAGCTTTGAAGATTCATTCTTAACTTTTGAAAATGTTCTTCCAAGCATGGCAACCTTCGCACCTTTTTTGGCCATTGCTGATGCTATTCCCAAACCAACACCTTGTCCTGCACCAGTGACAACCGCAGTTTTTGAAGATAAATCCATCAAAAGTTTGCACCCGTAATGTCTTTTGCAGCTAAATATCCAAATGTCATCGCAGGCCCAAGTGTTGAGCCAGGACCAGGATATTTTGGCAGCAATGCTGTAGTACAGTTACCACATGCGTAAAGACCTTTTATGGGTTGATTATAGATATCCAAAACTCTTGCATGAGTATCTATTACTAGGCCGCCTGCAGTACCCATCTCTCCAGGATACAAGACCATACAATAGTATGGACCTTCATTTAAGGGAGCCAAACATGGATTAGGTTTAACTGATGGATCGCCGTAATATCTATCGTAGGCATCATCACCTCTTTGGAAATCTAAATCTTTGCCGGTTTTACTGTACTCATTTACTTTGACTTGAGTTTCAATAAGTCCCTTTGCATCAATACCAACAATTTCAGCTAATTCCTCAAGTGTGTCAGCTTTAGATAAAAAAGATGGATCCCACCACTCCTTAGGTACTCTTGAGTCAGGTTGCATTGAAGCTTGAAGCAAAGGGCCACATGGTCTATTTTTTCTGAAATTACTATCAAAAATCATATAGCAAGGAGCACAAGGATTACCTTTTTCATACTCATCAAACATATCTGTTACAAAACTTACATAGTTTTGGGATTCATTTGAAAATCGGTGTCCATTTTTATTCACTGTATAGTTTCCAGGAACGGATTTATCCACTATTGATAGCCATCCTTTCTCATGGCCAGGTATATTCATGGTTGTAGTCCACCAGCCTGCATCCATCTGATGAAGAGCTACATTCAAATCTTCGGTTGCTGAAATAGCATCACCAGTGTTATGAATATTTGCTGCACTCCAAGCTTTATCTGTTGGTTTAGGTAGATATTTTTCTCTTAATGTTTGGTTTTTTTCAAAACCGCCTGACGCAAGAATCACTCCTTTATTGGCTATAATTTTAATTGTTTCATTATTTTGAGAAGCAATAACTCCTTTCACTTCACCATTTTCATGTATCAAATCAGTCATGGAGGTATTTCGCCAAATTGGAATATTACGATCCTTACAAGATAGGAGTAGTCTGGCTATACCTGCATTCCCCATAGTTAATCGTCTGTCCCTCCAACCATGAATAAAGCGCATTGGAATATCTAAAATATATTTGGTGAAAAGTTTTGCAAAAAGTGTTTTCCATCCGGGTAATGCCCCGAGCAATAATTGACCTTCTACTTGGGTAAAGTTCATATTTATTGGGCCCATGGTGAATGCTGTTTGTGGGTGTTGCCCTCTTAAATATTTAAAGTCATCTCCTAATTCGGTTCCTTTAATAGGTTCTGGCTCCATGGATCTATTACCCTCCTTGCCACCGGGATTATCTGGAAAGTAGTCTGGATAATGAGGAAGGTTTCTGTATTTAACTCTTGAGTTCTCATGAAGGTAGTCAACCATTCTTGGACCTTGTTCAATGTATGTCTCAATTAGGTCATTGTTGATTTTCCCCTCAGGTGAAACGCTTTGAATGTAATTTCTGGCATCTTCAACAGAATCATCCACATTTTCTGCTTTGGCATACCTATTATTAGGAATCCATACTCCCCCACCAGAAGTAGCACTTGTGCCACCAAATTGATTTGATTTCTCAATAACTAAAACTTTTGCTCCTCCATCATGTGAGCAAATTGCAGAAGTTAGCGCGCCATTGCCAGAACCTACAACAATAACGTCATACACGTGATCAATGTTCATTGACATATTTTTAAATCCTTTTAGCCTATAGTAATAACAATTATTATTTTAGCTCATGAAAACTAAATTAGCCGAGAAATTAGGTATTGAATATCCAATTTTTGCTTTTACGCATTGTAGAGATGTAGTAGTCGCCGTCAGTAAAGCAGGAGGAATAGGCGTCCTTGGAGCTGTTGGTTTTTCTCCAGAACAACTAAAGGAGGAGCTTGACTGGATTGATGCACATATTGGTGACTATCCTTATGGTGTTGATACCGTGATTCCACAAAAGTATGAGGGTATGGATAATAAAGATCCTGAGGAACTCCTTGAGCAACT
>CACMYW010000028.1:0-11502 GCA_902617955.1 uncultured SAR86 cluster bacterium | reverse complement strand
CGCACAAATGGTGAAACAAGTTGCCTCACAGACTTCTGATGAAGCAGGTGATGGAACCACAACAGCAACTGTATTGGCTCAGGCAATTGTTAATGAAGGCCATAAGGCTGTAGCGGCAGGCATGAACCCTATGGATTTAAAAAGAGGAATAGATAAGGCAGTCGCAGCAGCAGTAGATTTTGTTCAAAAATTAAGTGTTCCTTGTGCGGATGATAATGCGATTGCTCAGGTTGGAACCATTTCAGCCAACGGCGATGATAACGTAGGTGGCATCATTGCTGAAGCTATGGAAAAAGTGGGCAAAGAAGGTGTGATCACTGTTGAAGAAGGTCAAGGTATCAATAATGAGCTTGACGTTGTAGAAGGTATGCAATTTGATAGAGGATATCTTTCTCCATATTTTGTAACCAATCAGGACAACATGACTTCTGAGCTTGAAAATCCACTTATTCTTCTTCATGACAAGAAAATTGCAAACATCAGAGAGATGCTTCCATTGCTTGAGGCTGTTGCCAAAGCAGGAAGACCTCTGCTGATTATCGCTGAAGACATTGAAGGTGAAGCCCTTGCAACTCTTGTGGTTAACAACCTTAGAGGGACTGTAAAGGCAGCTGCGTGTAAAGCACCTGGTTTTGGCGATCGAAGAAAAGCAATGCTTGAGGATATCGCTATTTTAACCGGTGGAACTGTTATTTCTGAAGAGGTTGGCTTATCCCTTGAGGGTGCAACCATTGAAGATCTTGGAAGTGCTAAAAAAGTTAGCCTAAATAAAGATAATACAACCATCGTCGACGGTGCCGGTGACCAAGCTAATATCGAAGGCAGAGTGAACCAAATTAGAGCACAAATCGAAGATACAACTTCTGATTACGATAGAGAAAAACTTCAAGAAAGAGTTGCCAAGCTTGCCGGCGGTGTTGCTGTCATCAAAGTGGGTGCAGGTTCTGAAGTTGAAATGAAAGAGAAAAAAGCTCGTGTAGAGGATGCTTTGCATTCCACCAGAGCTGCAGTAGAAGAAGGCGTGGTACCTGGAGGAGGTGTTGCCCTTGTGAGAGCACTAAATTCTCTTGAAAAAATTAAAGGTGATAACGATGATCAAAATGTTGGCGTGAATATTGCCCGAAAAGCATTTGAAGCTCCATTGAGACAAATTGTTACCAACGCCGGTGAAGAAGCCTCCGTCATCATCTCTAAAGTTAGGGAAGGTAAGGATGCTTTTGGTTTCAATGCGGCCAACGGTGATTATGGCGACATGATTGAAATGGGTATTTTAGATCCAGCCAAAGTAACAAGAACTGCACTTCAAGCTGCAGGATCTATTGCAGGCATGATGATCACTACCGAAGCTATGGTTACTGAGCTCCCTAAAGATGAGCCAGCTGCTCCTGCAATGCCGGATATGGGCGGCATGGGCGGAATGCCAGGTATGATGTAAAAAACATCGTAACTTATAAAAAAAACGGGGATTTTCCCCGTTTTTTTTTGGAAGTTATATAATCTTGTTATTACTAGGGAGGTAATATGGAAGCATATCTAGGTACTGTTTTAATGAGGACACTACATATTCTTTTTGGAATATTGTGGATCGGCCTACTTTATTATTTTAACTTTGTTCAGACTGAATACTTTAAAGAGTCTGAAGCTGACGCTAAATCTGATGTCGTAAAAAAGCTTGTTCCAAATGCTCTTTGGTACTTCAGATGGGCTGCAGCATTTACTTTTTTCACTGGGGTGTATTTGTTGTATTGGAAAGGAATTGCAACCAATGTCGGTATTACTTTAGGTGCAATCATGGCTACCATTATGGCAGCTAACGTTTGGTTCGTAATTTGGCCTAATCAAAAGAAAGTCATTGCTGGTGCGCCGGATGCAGCAGAGGCTGGGGCTAAAGCCGGACTTGCATCCAGAACCAATACTTTATTTTCTATTCCTATGCTTTATTTAATGGTTTATTCCGCACACGCAGGCTCATTGCCAAATCAATTACTTATTGGCAATCAGTTGACCGGACTTTGGGTGGGATTAGCAATTATTGCTGTGATTGAGCTCAATGCCTTATTTGGAAAAATGAATCCCATGATTACATCGGTTAAGGCTGTAGTGCACTCGGGGTTAGCGCTTGGAGTAGTATTTGCTTTGATTGTTAACTATTTGTAATAGTTTTTTTCTTTAAAAATTAAAGGGAGCTTAGGCTCCCTTTTTTAGTTTCACTTTATCGATAGAATTTTCAACTATATTTAAAATTTCAAGCTGATAACCATTAATTTCCATGCATAGGTTGGTGCTAGGAATGTATTCTAAATAATCCACAATCATTCCATTGATTGTTTTCGATCCATCCTCAGGCAGCTCCCATTCAAGTTGCTTATTTAAGTCTCTAATTTTGTAATTACCCTCAACAATGATTGAGCCATCAGATCTTACGTTTAAGGCATCAGGTTTTTGCAGGTTTTGTTGATTGAATTTACCCACTATTTCTGAAAATAGATCTTCAATCGAAATCAAACCTTCAATTTCTCCATACTCATCCACGACCAAACCTATGTTTTTATCCAGGTTTTGAAACTCCCTAAGCTGGTGGGTAAGTTTCGTGCTTTGAGAAACAAAATAAGTTTCAGACAAAAAAGGATCAACCGATTGATTATTCTCGATACACTCAATAAATTCATGCGAATCTTTTAAATGCAGGACCCCAATCATATTATCAAATGACCCTCTAAAAACCGGGAGTCTAGAGTAAAACGATGACTTAATGATGGATTCAGCTTCATCAGGATTATTAAGATCGATACCTACCATTTCAGCAGCTGGAATCATGATGTCTTCAACAGTTAGATCCTCTAAATCCAAGATTGAGGACAGCATGGTTCTAGATTGATCCGGTATTAGGTCTCCATGCTCACTTAACAATGTTCTTAACTCTCCAGAATTAAGGTTATCGTTTTCAGCAGAATCAGCTGGATCAACGTTTAAAAGCTTCAATAACCTTGAGCTGATGAAGTTGGTTAGAGCAATAATTGGTTTAAATAAAAAAATTAAACCCTTTAGGATCCAGGATGACTTTTCAGCAAACTTTTCTGGATACACAGTAGCAATGGTTTTGGGAGTAATTTCAGAAAAAATTAAAATGACAATGGTAAGAATTACCGAACCCACCAATACGTTACCACCAAAATAATCAATAAAGATTATGGTCACCACAGATGAGGCAAGAATATTAGCAAAGTTGTTACCAACTAGAATTGCAGACAACAAGATATCAGGACGTGCCAGTAATCTTAATGCTCTTCTAGCCCCTCTGCTTTTTTTTGAATTATGACGAAGCTTGACCTTATTTGAGGCCATCATGCCAGTTTCAGATCCTGAAGAAAATCCAGAAAAAATTAGTAAAGCAACTAATAAGAGAAGCAAATATATTAATGAGTCCACTGCTTAGGTATACCTGTCGATGATTAGTATATTTAGGAAATATGTAATTATTATTAATAAAAATGTTATCAAAAGAAATCTGAGAGCATATTTTGCACTCAGTTTAGAGTATTTCATTGCTATGTAAACACTTATATAGATGGCAAGAGCAAGGCAAGATAACAATATCTTTATTCGAGATTCAATATCTGGATCACTGTAAATTAAAAATCCTGTTACCAGCGCAAAAACTAAAACAATCAATCCTATCCCAAGAACTTTCATTAGAAACTTAAATTGGCTCTCAATTGGCGTACGAAGGCTTGATTCAGATAAACCCTTTTTAAGATTAATAGAGTGCCTCTCCAATAATAATGCTTCAAATATAGTGATAATTAAGATTGAGACACTTAAAATCGTTGCCAATACGTGAAGATCATATAAAAAATCACTGTTTGCAAAGATTAATGCATACAATGCAATAATAACACCGGCAACCAAACCTAATGAAACGGCATTACTAAAGAATCTTTTAAGCAAGACATAGCTTGGAAGGCTTAAAAGGGTAAAAATTAGGAAAGGAGTGACCATTAAATAAATTGTTAATCTTTTATATATTAACACTATCAAATTTATCAAGCTTACCCTAAAATACACACCTTTTTAGGATTAACAGAATTTATGGTAGTAATTAGACTTGCAAAGAGTGGTGCAAAGAAAAACCCTTACTTCTTCATTACAGTGGCTGACTCAAGAATGCCTAGAGACGGTAGATTCATAGAAAGACTTGGTTTTTACAACCCATCTGCAAGAGGATCTGAGGAAAGATTGCGCTTTAATACCGAGCGCTATGATCATTGGGTGGGCCAAGGCGCGCAAGTTTCAGATCGTGTAAAGGTTTTGCATCAAGAGGCTGAAATGTCTCCTGAAGATCTAGCTGCCAAATTCGAAAAAAGAGATTCCAAACGTCAAGCTAAAAAAGAAGCTAAAGCTGCAAAGCTTGCTGAAGAAATGGCTGCTTCTGAAGAAGCTGCACCAGCAGATGAGGCTCCAGAAGAAGAAGCTCCAGCCGAAGAAGCTGCACCAGCAGAAGAAGCTCCAGCCGAAGAAGCTGCACCAGCAGAAGAGGCTCCAGAAGAAGCTGCACCAGCAGAAGAGGCTCCAGAAGAAGAAGCTCCAGCCGAAGAAGCTGCGCCAGCAGAAGAGGCTCCAGAAGAAGAAGCTCCAGCCGAAGAAGCTGCACCAGCAGAAGAGGCTCCAGTAGAAGAAGCTCCAGCTGAGGAAGAAACTCTTGCTGAAGAAGATTCTCCATCAGATGACGAAAAGAAGTAATACTTCAGACGATAGCCACATATTAATTGGACGAATAGGTAGACCAAGAGGTCTCAAAGGTGAGTTTTTCATAAACTCATTTTCTGAATCATCAGAGGCTTTTTTAAAATATAAAAAATTTTTTCTTTATTCTGAATCAGAACTAGTTCCTGTTGATTTTGAGTATTTAAAGAAACAGAACCAGAAAATTATTGGAAAAATATCTGATATCAAAACACCTGAAGATGCAGAAAGAATTAAAAATTCAAACCTTTTTTTGGATAAAAATGATCTTCCTGAACTAGAAGATGGTTATTACTGGCATGAATTGATAGGCATGAAGGTTATTAATTTAGATGGTGAACTTCTAGGAGAAGTGATCTCTATTAATAATTATGGATCGAATGACATGCTCGAAGTTAAGACTAAGGAGAAAAAACTACTTATTCCTTTTGTTAAAAACAGAATAATTTTTGATATTGATAAAGAACAGAAAGTTATTAACGTTGATTGGTATGATTCCTACTGATGGATATTAAATTCAATGTTATTACCTTATTTCCTGAAATCTATGGTGCTTTGGATCATGGATTAATAGGTAAGGCCATTCAAAATAATGTAATTGAACTAAATAAGATTCAATTGCGAGATTTCGCGATTAATAAACATGGTCAGATAGATGGAAAACCGTTCGGAGGTGAAAAGGGCATGATTATGATGGTGGAGCCGCTTGAAAATGCTTTGAAATCAATATCACCTAAGAATAAACATATCGTTATAAATTTTTCACCTCAAGGAAAGCAATTAGATCAAAGCTTAGCTAAAAAAATGCTTGATTATGATGAAATTACTATTGTGAACGGAAGATATGAAGGCATTGATGAAAGGTTTATCGATAAATATGTCGATTTGGAAGTTTCCTTAGGTGATTACGTTTTCAGCAACGGGGATTTGGCAAGCTTAGTTTTTATTGATGTTCTTGCAAGAATGATCCCTTCTGTTATCGGAAATGAAGAGTCTGTAAAAGAAGACTCCTTCTTTAATGGACTGCTTAAAGGCCCTTCATATACTCGACCTGAAGTTTATGATGGAATGAGTGTTCCAGACATTCTGCTGTCAGGAAATCATGAAGAAATAAAAGCTTGGCGAGAATATCAATCGATCAAGACCACACTTGAGAAAAGGCCTGAAATATTTGATAAAATAAAACTTACAAAAAAACAAAAAAAACTCTTGGAAGAATTAGATTCTAAGCGTATCCTATAGCACATTTTAGGCCGAAGACATGTCAGATAAAGAAATTGAAAATAATGCTTCTAACGAACAAGCATCGGAAACAGTAGATACTTCAGAAACAGTGGATTCTACTTCCGAAACAGCTGAAACTGTTGTTGAAGCCGAGGAAGCTTCTGCGCCTGAAGAATCTGTACCTGAAGCGCCCGCTGAGACTACCGAACCTGAAGCAAATGTTCCTGCTGAAGAAGCTAGTGCTGTTGAGGAAGAGTCAGCTGGAGCTGTGTCAACAGCTAAGCTAGAAGAATTGTCACCAGCGCAAATAGTTCAAAACTTCGAAAAATCTCAGTTAAAAGAAGATGTGCCTCCTTTTAGACCAGGAGATACTGTTGTTGTTTCAGTCAAAGTTAAAGAAGGTGAAAGAACTAGACTTCAAGCTTTTGAAGGCGTTGTTATGCACATCAAAAACGCTGGCTTAAACTCATCATTCATCGTTAGAAAAATATCAAGCGGTATTGGTGTAGAGAGAACATTTCAAGTTCACAGCCCCCTAATTGATTCCATCAAAGTTAAACGTAAGGGCGACGTTAGAAAAGCTAAACTCTATTATCTAAGAGAGAGATCCGGAAGATCTGCTAGGATCAAAGAAAGACTCGAATAATCATGACTATGGATGCAAAAGAGAGTCATCTTATTGATTCTTTTTTGAGATTTTTACAGTTAGAAAAAGGACTATCTAAAAATACCGTAAGCTCTTATCAAACTGACATCAACGGTTTTGATCAGTGGCGCTCTGATCAAGCAATAAAAATTTCGGAAGTTAATTTGAGTGATGCTGAAAATTTCATTGTTAGTTTAAGAAAAAAAGAACTTGCTCCTGCATCCATTTCAAGAAAAATTTCATCGTTAAAATCCCTGTTTGTTTACTTAAAAAAACAGCAATACATTAAAACTAATCCTTTTCAAGACTTGGTCTTACCAAAAATTCCAAAATCTCTTCCTAAATCCATGTCGATGGCAGAGGTAAATGCCTTATTGGATGCACCGGATACCTCAACCTTTATAGGATTACGGGATAAAACCATGTTGGAGTTAATGTATGCAACGGGCTTGAGAGTTTCTGAGCTTGTGAACTTAAAGCATTCAAGTTTTGACTTTGAAAGAAGTGTCATTAAAGTCCTGGGCAAAGGATCGAAAGAGAGAATTATCCCCTTTGGCGACAGTGCGCTGTCATGGTTAAAACAATACATAGATTTTCGTAGGCAAAACAATCTAAGCATGAATAGTAAATATTTTTTTATCAGTCAAAAGCTATCTCAAGTGACACGTCAGTTATTTTGGCAGCGCGTTGAACATTATCAAAAAATAGCGTCTATTCCATATAAGATTTCACCCCACACCTTGAGACATGCTTTTGCGACCCATTTACTTAATAATGGAGCTGACCTAAGATCAGTACAAATGTTGCTTGGACATAGTGACCTTTCTACCACGCAAATATATACTCACATTGCAAAACAAAGACTTAGTGAGATGATTAAAAAGCATCATCCGCGAGGATAATCATGATTAAAAAAATAAATCTCTTAGTCTGCTTGATACTTGTTATTACAGTTAAAGGTGGAGATATTGAAACAGCTGTAAATAAGATCTTACCCCCAGGCATGGAGGTAAAGGCAATTGCAGACTCGACCATTGAGGGTATCAAGGTTGTTGATATTGGAGAGTTGCAACCAATTTATGTCACCGATGATGGTAAGTATTTCTTTTATGGGGAGTTGTATTCAATCGACGAGTCAAACATTAACAATCTTACTGATGAAGCCAAGCAAGATAAACGTGCAAATTTAATTTCTTCAAACCTTTCTTCGGCGGATTTTATCACTTTTCCAGCACAACGAGCTAAACACGAAATTACCGTCTTTACAGATGTTGATTGTGGGTATTGCCGAAAGTTTCATAGCGAAATCGCAGACTACAATGAAATAGGCATCACGGTAAATTATGTTGCTTTTCCAAGATCTGGTCCTGATTCATCTTCGTACAATAAAATCGTTGGAGCTTGGTGTTCATCTGAGCCAAGGGAAATACTAACTCTACAAAAGCAGGGGGAAGAACCTGAAATTAACATTTGCGATGATCATCCCGTTATAAATCATTATCTGTTAGGCCAACGTATTGGTATTACAGGAACTCCTGCGATTGTTAGTAAATCTGGAGTTTTATATCCAGGTTACATTCCCGCAAGTGATCTATTTTCAAGGCTAGAGTCAAGTGAGTCCTAATTTAAAAATTGGAATCTGTGGCTGGGGTAATGTTGCCACCGGCTTGTTTGAACAGCTCAATCAATCGGTCGATAATCAGCCTTACGAGATCGTTTGCATTGGAGCCAGAAGAGATAATCCGAAATGTGATCCTGGAGGCATAAAGATTCATAGAGATATTTTTGATGTAATAAACGAAGATATTGATGTTGTGGTCGAACTCATAGGCGGAACTAAGACAGCCCGAGAATTAATTTCTAAAGCTCTCAATGCAGGCAAACACGTAATTACTGCAAATAAGGCTGTCATTTATGAGCATGGACATGAATTAATCAATCTCGCGAATCAAAAAAATTCATATTTATTGTTTGAGGCAGCAGTAGCAGCCGGAACACCAATCATTAAAATGCTTTCAAACGACTTGGGTGCCAATCAAGTTTCCAAAATTTCTGGCATGCTGAATGGAACTACTAACTACATTTTAAGTAATATGGAGAATGGAGTTTCTTTTGAGGTTGCGCTTGAGGAAGCTAAAGAGAAGGGTTATGCCGAACCAGATCCAAGCCTTGATATTAACGGTACTGATGCCGCTCATAAAATAGGAATTCTTGCCTCACTTGCTCTTAACAGTAATCTGCCCGCAAATAAATTTCACATTGAAGGTATTGAAAATATTTCTGCTGCAGATTTCAAGTACGCAGATGAATTTAACTTAACCATTAAGCATCTTGCAGTAACTAAGAAAGCTGGTGCAGAAATAGAACTCAGGAGTCATCCTGTTCTAATTGATAAAAATTCAAGTTTAGGCGGATTATCCGGTGTTAGAAATGGTATCCAGATTGATACTGATTTATTGGGTGAGTTTTTAATAGCTGGCTCTGGAGCTGGGAGAGAGTCGACCGCATCAGGATTGATCTCTGACTTAATTGCTATATCAAAGCACGTTGAAAGCTCTCCGATGAACTATCCTGAGTTTAAAGACATTCCAAAGATAAAATCTTTTGAAAGCTTAGATTTTTCATACTATGTTTATCTGGAAGTTCAAGATCAAGCAGGAGTATTGGCTTTAGTAAGCCAAATTTTCTCAGAAAATCAAATCAGCATAGATAAGATTGTGCAGAAAGATCACTTAGCGGATGGGAAGGTTCCGGTTGTGGTCTTTACTGATCTGATCAAAGAATCTCAAATGCAAAAAGCCCTAAAAAATTTCTCTGAGCAATCAGAAATCTATTTTTCAAAAATTATTAGAATCGAAAATTAATAATGTTATTTCATTCAACCAGAGGTGGGGATAGGGATAAGGATTTTGCCTCCATTCTCATGCAAGGTCTTGCAGAGGACGGCGGACTGTTTATGCCAGATCATTGGCCGCAAATTGACATCGAAAAAATTAAAGGCCTGCCATCCTTTATTGAGGTTGCCAAAGAGATTGTTCCGCATTTTACAGCTTCCTCATTCACTCATGAAGAAACCATCAGCATCGTGGAGAATGCTTGGCATGATTTTGAGCACAAAGATTTAGTTGGCATTAAGACCATCGAAAATATCTCGGTACTGGAACTGTTTCATGGTCCCACGGCTGCTTTTAAAGATTTTGGGTTGCAACTTGCTGCGGCGTTTTTTAATCAAGTGCTTGAGCAAGAGGACAAAACCGCAATTGTTTTAGGTGCCACTTCAGGCGATACTGGCTCAGCTGCAATTGATGCCTGCCGTTCTTATTCACGCATTAAAAGCTTTATTATGCTGCCCAACGGTAATATGTCAGAAGTTCAAAGAAGGCAAATGAGTACGATTGCTGCTGATAATGTTTTTGCATTAAGAATCAACGGCACATTTGATGATTGCCAGGACCTTGTCAAAAAAGCTTTTATTCAAAGAGATTTTCTTCGATCTGATCAGTACCTGCTGGCTGTAAATTCAATTAACTGGACCCGAATAGTTGGGCAAATTTGCTATTACTTTTATGCATACAACCAGCTTGCTGCTCATCAAACTCTAAACTTTTCTATTCCAACTGGTAATTTTGGTAATGTGTTTGCCTGTTATTCAGCTTTTAAAATGGGACTTCCCATTAACACCATCTCAGTTGCAGTGAATGATAATGATATTTTGCATCGTTTTTTTGGGAGCAATGATTATTCTAAAAAACAGGTGCATGAAACGATCTCACCAAGCATGGATATTAGTGTTGCCAGTAATTTTGAACGTTTGGTATATGATTTTTTCTTAGACCGAAATGCCTCTAAGTGCGCTGAACTTTTTAATAATTTTCCCAGCCAAGGTATAGAGTTGGATGAAACTACTTGGAGTAAAAAAAATAAATTGTTTAATTCAAGCAGTGTCAATGACGCTGCAACGCAAGAGATTATCCAATCAATTTTTCAGCATCATCACTACTTACTTGATCCGCATACAGCGGTAGCTATGCAAGAGGCGATGGTGTCTGCCTCAGATAAGAATCATTTTGTGGTCTTGGCAACAGCGCATCCGGCAAAGTTTCCTGATGTTTATAAAAAACTTGATATTGATTTAACTGAGACACCGACTGCTTTAACAGGCTTATTTAAAAAAACAGAACAACTTCATCATTTTGATAGTAACTATGATCAAATAACTTCATTTATCAATTCACATAATTAATATGCAATCCCCAAATATTATTCGAGCTCAAGCGAGTGACAAAGATCAGCTCAAAAGTGTTCTTAAACTTGGTTTTGCCAATGATGCGCTTATCAGGTGGGTTTTTCCGCAGGCGAAGGCATATTTAAATAGCTTTGATCTATGGATGGAGGAGTTCTCAAAAGCAGCATTTAAGCATGATATCTTTTTTGCGGAAGAGTCTTTTGCAGGTACCTCCATTTGGCATCCTCCAGGCGAAGTCTTCGATGAGTCAGTGTTAGAGCCTACTTTTAATAATATTCCTGCAGAAAGATTGGAAGCCGTAGCCCAATTTTTTGAGCAATTTGAGACCTTTCATCCTGAGGATGCATGGTACTTAGCATTCATAGCGGTTGATCCGGCTAAGCAGGGCCAAGGCATCGGCTCCTTTTTACTTAAAGAAGCTTTAAAAATGATTGATGAAAAAGGCCAGCGAGCCTACCTAGAAGCGTCTAACGAGCGAAATAAATCACTGTATGAACGTTACGGATTTGAAATGGTTGGTAAAGTACAAATTGGTGACTCGCCTCCGGCTTTCCCAATGATTAGAGACCCCTTATAATCGTTAATTAAAAGGCTAACCCTAGTCTAATTTGTAAAAAAGTGACAAAGTGTCACTTTTTTAGTA
>CACMYW010000027.1:0-11652 GCA_902617955.1 uncultured SAR86 cluster bacterium | reverse complement strand
TTTCTTTAAATCGACATCATCATAATTAAGTATGTATGTCTCTTGAGCGCCAATAAAAACAGGAATAAGTAAGGTAAAAATAGTAAATTTTTTGATCATCTGCTTTCTATTTTTATATACCTTTTTTGTCCTGCCCTATCAAAGACTATTTCATCTGTGCTTACTGAAATGAGCCTATAAGTATTATCAATTAGCTCACCTTGCTGCACAACATAATCAACATTATTTTTTCTTAGGACTACTGAGCTATTTTCTTTTCCAGCCCTGTAACCAACAATTGTATAGGAAAATTCATCATCCGATAATTGTGTGGCATTTTGATTAAGATTGTTTTGAGATAAGTCATTTATTACGGTAGCAGAGATGTTTAAAGGGGTAGATTTCTTAAATTTTGGAGCATTTATAATTAAATATAATTGGTAAAAAACTAAAACTGTAACCAGTAAAATTAGAAGATAAAAAACTATTTTCTTTGCTAAATTTAAATTTTCCACGATAAAAAAATGGGCTCTCCTGAGCCCATATTAGAATAAATATAGTACTTTAGAAATTATATTTTAAACCCAGTGAAATAGATGTACCCAAATCATATTGGTCATAAAAAATATTATCAGCCATAGTAGCCTCATAAGATTCATCTAAAATATTGCGAATCTCCAAAGACAATTTTAATGTGTTCTCCTCGACGTCAAAAATTCGCGAATAAACAAAATCAAGAGTTTTAGGAACCTCCTCAATAATGTCAGGTAGAACATCAATTCCTCTTGCGCGAACCCGATCATCAACATAGTTAAAAATTAGAGTAGCTTGAGAATTCGCAATGTAGTCGTTATAGCCAATTTGTAGGTTAGCAATATTATCAGCTTGACCCTGCAATCTTGGATCTCTGCCATTAGCTAACAAACTTGATGCTGAAACAGTAGCACCAACAAGATTTGTATAAGTATCGCCAGCTCCAATTACAATTTCAGAATCAGTAAATGTATAGTTAAACTTCACTAGCACTTCTTTGCTTGAAAGCCATGGTGTTTCAAATCCGTCAAAAACCCTTTCAAATTCAAATTCAAAACCGTTTATTTCAGCCAAAGGAACATTTTGATATGAAGTGATAACAAGGTCTCCAATTTCAGAAACAGATTCTTCAATAGGATTTTGAATTTCTTTGTAAAAAGCTCCAAATGTTACAAATTGGTTTTGTCCAAAATAATATTCAAAACGTAAATCAATATTGTCTATCTCGGAATTTTGTAAGTATAAAGATCCTGCAATAACTCTGTCAGTATCTACGTCAACAAAGAGAGTTGGAGATAGTTCTCTAAAAGTCGGTCTAGCAATAGTTTGTGAGAACCCTAATCTAATCTGGAGATTTTCATATTCTTCAGGTAGATATGTCAATGTAAGGCTTGGCAATGCATAACTCTCATCAATTGTTTTATCGATAGTATTGTCCTTGCCAGCAAAAAGATCATATGTGTTGATTTCTTGTGTTCCATCTTCACTCCTTACACCTGCAGAAATCTTTAATTCATCAGATATCATTCCTTCTAATGAAGCATAGAAAGCGGTAGTCTCAAGTTCACCCTCATAACCAGCAGGTGATGATGAACCAGTATTTTCAATAACATATAATCTATTTGGGTCTAAATTCTGATCGGCAAATATATAATCAACTCTTTTAGCTAATAATTCATCAGGCAATGGGCCTCCAGCAGCAAGAAATCTAAAGCTTCTGACTTCTGCTTCTCTATCGTTAACTTTATGATCAACACCAAGCTTAAATATTAAATCTGAAGATTCCAATTCAATAGGAATTGTAAGATCCAATCCGATATTAAAAACATCGTCATCAACGCTGCTGAATTGCGTTTGGTTTCTGCCCGTATTAACGTCATAAAGGTAAATGCCATCATTATCACTATCTTCATAAAAAACAGATCGTTCATATGGTGCATCTCTACTTGCTGATCCAAGAGAAACTCTACCATCAAGAACCATATCGTTTTCAAATATTTTATCGAAACTCAGTTGATTATTTATTAAAGTTCTATCAAAGAACTCAATATAATCCTCACGGATGTTTGCAGCATCACTTGGATCAAAACCACTAATCGATCTAGCTTCTTTCGTACCTTTATGGATATAAAGAGAGGTCCATTTTGCTTCAGCTGTGTCGGATTCAACACCAAAGACCCCCATTCCGTAGGTGGTTACATCGTTTGATGTTGAAATAAATGTCTTATCTTCAGCAATGATGACTGATGCAGTTCCGTTATCATTTGCTTGTAAATCCCCGGTTTGTCTAAGGCCCTCCTGAGTCTGCCAATTAGATCTAACTCCGGCGGTAAGTAAAAAACCTGAACTTAATCCATCGCCCAAATCCCAATCAAGCTGATCGCCAAAGGTTACGTTAAATGAATTATCCACAGGTACGTCTCCTTCTTGAATAACCCAAAGTTTTGAGTTTTCAAATTCTCTGGCAATATTTGCAAGTTGATAGGGTTCAAAGTTTGATCTATCAATTTTAGTACCTGAAGCTATGGCCTGCCCAACAGACGCAGGATAGTCTCTGGTACCATCATCGTAACCCCAATCATCATCACCACCACCGTCATAAAGTAGACCATCTGATAGTGAAGTTACAGAGTTGTATCCAGAAGAAAAAGAAACGGATAAAACTCTTTCAGCTGGAACAGCTTTGGTTTCAATTGCAATCATTCCACCTCCAAATTCACCATTCATATCAGCTGAATATGTTTTCTGAACAATTGCTGATTCAATTGCCTCGGTGGGAAACAAATCAAGAGGAACAACCCTCTTAAGTGGTTCAGGACTGGGTAATACTCCACCATTTAATGTAGCAGCAGAGTAACGCTCTCCTAATCCTCTAACGTAGACATACTTACCTCTTACCAAGCTAAGGCCTGTAAGCCTGGTAAGCGCAACTGCAATATTGTCATCACCAGTTCTTTCAATTTCTGAACTATCTAGGATAACATTGATCTCTGTGGTATCTCTCTTTTCATCTGGAATGAAAGAACCGCTCACCACTACTTCCTCAATCTCTTGCCCTGAGATTGAGGTAGTAAGTAGTAACAAGGGTAAGAGAGTTTTTAAGCCAACCTTTTTACTTTTAATTGTATTCATTGGTAACTCCTATTTTGTACCCTTAATTAATTTAAGCTTCCAGCAACAGTCCAACCCTTATACCAAGTATCTGTTGAATCTTTTACAGCTCCAACATAATCAGTTGTTGTAAAAAATGTGTCAGCTGATTTATCAGTAACGGTCATTGCATTCTCAGCAGTTCCATTAATCACTCCTGAAACCGTTGGGACATATGCACCTCCACCAGAATCAGCAGAATAAAGGTTATTACTTCCTGCAGTTACCAAAGCTTCAGCTTGAGCAAGTGTTCCAGCTTCATCACCAAGTGCTGCAAGAGCTTTACAATCAAATGCTACGGAATTAAATGTAACCTTTGGTGTTGTTGCTGCGTCTTGGAAAGTTTCAGCTTTGGTAGTCTCGATACAAGCTTTGCTGTTAGATGCATCTATGACAATACCATTTGTATATATACCTGAAACACCTTCTTTAAGCTTAATAACGTCATCCTTACCATTACTTATAAAAGTAAAGTTTGAAATAATTGGTTGAGATCTTGGCTCTGTTAAATAACCCACTGCTGCATCAGCATTAGTATTGTCTGATTCAACTATGTGATCACCAGCATCGGATGATTGTTTAACAATTACAAATTGTAACTTGCCTTGATAGCCCCAATCGATATCAAGATTATCATCGCCAGCTCCAGTGCAAATTAAGTATTTAACATTTACTGTACCGCCAAAGAATTCCACACAGTCGTCTTGATTATTATGAACTTGGACGTACTCAACTGTTGTTCCTGAACCAACTCCTCCAAATGTTATACCGTTAAGTTCATTCCCTGGGAAAATTTCATAACCAGCATATTGAACTCTTAGATATTTTAATGATCCACTTGAGTCATCAGAAGTATTTCCACCCATTAGTGCATCAGATGAGCCCTCAACTACTTTTTCGCAAGCAGCGGTGCCTCGAACATCATTAGAGCATTTATTAATTGGTGCTTGACCAAGTAAAACTAATCCACCCCAAAGACCTCTTGAAAATTGTGTAGCTTGGCCTGTCACATCATCTCTTCCGGTCATTATGATTGGAGCTGATTTAGTTCCATTAGCAATAAGCTGTGAACCTCGCATAACAATAAGATAGTCCGATCCAGATTCACCAAATACGGTAACTCCAGGTTCAATAGTTAAGGTAGCACTTGCCCCACCAGCTTTAGTTCCATCGCCACCCATATCTTCTCCAACTTGCACTTTTCCTACGAGCTTGTAGAAGTTACCTCTTGATAGGGTTACATCAGTTGTTAAAGTGCCTTGAACACTACAAACTTTTTTACCTTCTAGTTGTTCAGATTCAAAAGTTCCAGCCGGACACTCTGGTGCAGTAAATAGGCCTTTAGTCCATCCAGCTGCCCAGTTATTATCTTCATCAGACCCTGGAGCGAAAGCACCAATGTAGTTAGTTTTAGAGAAGAAACCATCAATTTGTGTTGCATCACTTGGACACAATGTTGAAGTTCCACTCGCATGAGAACCAACAGCACAAACAGCAGTTTGATTTGTAAATGCAGAAGCAATTCCTGACTCATTAGTTCCTAGAAACATCTGACCAACCAGTGTATTGGTTTGGTTGGTGACTAGATTAGTTGCTCTAGACTCTATAGAAGCTTGTAATTCTGCAACTGTAGCAGAATCATCACCGGCATTATAAACACCACCGGTTCCACAATCCATGAAGACTGAATGGTGAGCAATTTTGTCATAACCAGGTGCGTCTTGGAGCGTTTCTGCCTTAGTATGTTCTATACAGCCCTTATCGCCAGAACTGACAACAATACCATTCATGTACATACCAGATACACCTTCTTTATATTTAAGTGCTTCATCTCTACCGGTTGAAAGGAAAGTAAAGTTTGCTATTTTTGGTTGAGATCTTGGAGTTGTTAAATATCCAACTGCGGCATCAGCATTAGTATTATCTGACTCCACAATGTGGTCACCGGCACCTCTAGTTTGTTTAACTACAACGTACTGCATTTTACCTGTGTAACCCCAATCTATATCAAGGTTGTCATCACCAGCACCGGTACACACTAAATGAGTTACATTGACTGTTCCTCCAAAAAATTCAACGCAGTCATCTTGATTGTTATGAACTTGAATGTAATCAACAGTAGTCCCTGAGCCAACTCCTCCGAACGTAATTCCATTTAGCTCATTACCTGGAAATATTTCATAACCGGCATACTCAACTCGAACAAACCTAAGTGTTCCAGAATTATCATCTGGTGTAGCACCACCCATAAGTGCATCTGTTGCACCTTCGACAAGTTTTTCACAATTTGCAGTTCCACGTACGTCGTTTGCACATTTATTAATAGGAGCTTTTCCTAAGATCACTAGTCCACCCCAGAGACCACTGGCTGTATCAGGATTAGATAACGTTCCATCTAAAACAGAGGAGTGTGTAAAAACAATCGGTTTAGATGCGGTGCCTTTTGCTTCAATCTTTGAGCCTCTTTGAACAACCAAATAATCTGCAGAGGTTTTTGAAACAATAGTTACGCCAGCAGGGATATTTAAAACGCCAGCTGAACCTCCAGCTTTTGTTCCATCTCCTCCCATATCTGAACCTACATTAACAGTTCCGCTTAACCTATAAATAACATCATCAGTTAGGGTCAGCTCGCCGGTAATCGTACCTGAAATGGCACAGACAGTATTACCACCAATGCTATCATCAACATCTACATTTGTAGCACTAGGACAAGTTCCTGTTAATACAGAGCCGCCAACAACAACTTGCTGATCCGCAGCAGTAGGTGCTGCAACTTGACCAAGTTCACCTGGTGAACTAATGGAAGTACTACTACCTCCACCGCAAGAAACTAAAATAAATAAACCTAATAAAGATAATAAACGCGATTGCATTATGCACTCCTCTAAAAAAATTGTTTATATATACTTAATCTTGCGAAGAACAATAATGATGCAACCATGTGAACAAATGAAAATTGTTTGTTACAAATACGTGGACTAATTAAAGGCTTTGGACTGTGAACCAAAATCTAGATCCACGATTTTTTCTTGGCATAACTCCAACCTCACCGCCTAATTGGTTTACTAGATGTTTCACTATCGCTAGACCAAGACCACTTCCGTCTTTTGATTCTGCTCTGGCTTTGGCAGTTCTGTAAAATCGATTGAATACTAAAGTTGACTCATGCTCCTCGATACCTGAGCCAGTATCCAATATTGAAACCTTGTAAAAGTTATCTTGTTTTCTGATTTTGATCTCAACTTCAGAATTTGGGTTGCTGTATTTAATTGAATTCCCTAGTAGATTGTTTAGTACCTGCTCCAAGGCTCCATGGTCAGCTTTAACCATTGCATCGCCAACATACTCAAATTTGAAATTAATATTTTTTTTAGCTGCTAAATTGCTCATGGCTTCAACCACCGAATTAATCTTATTTTTTAGGTCGATCTCTTTAAGGTTAAATTGTTTATCCCCATACTCAATTCTAGATAAATCTATTAGGTTGGTTACCATTTCAGTAAGCCTTTCAGAATTATGCAAAATTGCGCTTGTAAATCTTCTAGCATCTTTTGAGTTATCCAATGCGCCGTCTAAGAGAGTTTCAGAGTTTGCCCTTATTACGCTAACAGGAGTTCTTAACTCATGAGAAAGATTAGCAACAAAATCCCTTCGCATTGAATCCATATCGCGCAATTGCGTTTCATCATGTAAAACCAAGATAAATTCTTTGGTGCCTTTAGCTGTATTCATTTGAGCCAGTATCCATTTATTTCCTATGTTGGACTCAATCTCAAACTCCATTGCATACTTGCCCTTTTTTTTGGCCTGATCAAACATTAATTTAATGGGTTTAAGCTTTATGTCTTTAATGTTTAGATTTATTAGGTCATCAATTTCAAGAATATTAAGCGATTCATCATTATTAAAGGTAACAGTACCCTCCTCGTTAAATACAATAATGCCCTGACCTAAGTCATTTAAAACAGAGCCAAATTGATTTCTCTGTTTAGCTAACAGTGTCATTTGGTTCTTTAAATCCACAGAGATTGAGGATAGACTTCTGGCAACTGAACCGATCTCATCAACGCGTTTGGTTGGTAAAGATTTAATAGTTTTCTTTTTCAGATCACCTGACTCCAGTCTAGAAACGGCACGCTCAAGTTCTAAAAAATTTTCTCGTGTGTAGTTTCCAGCAATAATGCCTGCCAGTATTGAACCGATTAAAGCAACCACTAAAATTAAAATAACTGACGTATTCAGGGATCTGAATGCTTGATCAAAATAATTATACGGAACAGCTAATCTAATAACCCCTTGTTGAGCTGAAGATGGATCAACAATCGCAAAGTAAAGCATTTCCTGTTGAATGGTATCGCTAAACCTCCTGCTCCAACCCATCCCATTATTCTGAGCATCGATAACCTCAGGCCTATTGGAATGATTATCAATCTGATCCAAGTCATCAACATCTATATTTGAATCACTTATCACTACCCCGGAAGCGTTAATTAAAGTGATTCTAGATTGTGATGCCTGAGCAAGAGCATCGGTTTCATCTTTAAGAGAGTTCAGATCGTTGTATTGGGATAAGGGACCCAGAGATGATTGGATGATTTGCCCCTGTTTTTGCAGCTCAATCTGAATTTGATCTTGTAAACTGGCTCCTAAATCTCTCTCAGCAACTATGAAAGCAAACAGTAATCCCAGCGATAAACAGGACATTACAATAAAAAATATCCTTCCTCTTATGCTCATTAATACTAATCTGGATTTCTAGAAAAACGATACCCAACGCCTCGAATGGTTTGAATATAATCACCAACGGGACCTAATTTTTCTCGAAGCCTCTTGATATGCGTATCTACTGTTCTGGTAGTGACTTCAGAACTATAACCCCAAACATCTCCTAGAAGCTGATCTCTGGTTTGGACTCTACCTCTTCTGTCAAGCAGATGCTTCAGTAACCTAAATTCTAGGGCAGTTAAAACAACTTCTTTAGAATCAATAAATACTTGATGGGCTTCAAGGTTTAACTCTAATCCACCAAAATTATGCGATGAACTATCATCAGATGGAGTTTCGACAGTTCCTCTTTTTAAGATAGCCTTTACTCTTAAAACTAACTCTCTAACGCTAAAGGGCTTCGTGACATAGTCATCCGCGCCGAGCTCAAATCCCACTACCCTATCCACTTCATCTGTTTTTGCTGTCAAAATTATGACAGGGATATTTTTGGTATCTTCCGTGGATTTAATGTCCCTACAAAAGTCTAGACCAGATCCATCCGGCAACATTAAATCCAAGATAATTAAATGGGGTTGCTTTTGATTCGTTAATGATTTGGCTTCACTGATGGAACCAGCAGTGACAACATCATATGACTCTTTTGCAAGATTGTATTGCAAGGTTTTTCTGATATCTGGCTCGTCTTCGACGATAAGGATTTTTATAGCCATCAATAATAAAAATATTGAATACTTTATACATCAAATAAATAAAACTTGTAAGTTTATTTATTTACTTTTTCAAGCTTGTAACGAAGTTGTCACGCATCTCAGGTTTTGAAAATTTTCCTGATGCAATTTTAGGTAAGGCTTCATCAAAAATTATGATGTGCTCAGGTATCTGAAAAGCTGCTAGTTTATCGGCTAGAAAACCTTTAATTCCTTGATCATCAATGAGATTAGAATTTTCTGAGTAGATCGCGGCACACAAAACTTCACCGAGGCGTTCATCTGGAATACCGAAGACAGCGACTTCTCTGACTGCTTGATGCTCAGCAATTGCCGATTCAACTTCTATACAAGATATATTCTCTCCACCGCGGATGACTAGATCTTTTACGCGATCAACAATAAAGAGAAAATCATCTTTCATGTAACCCAAGTCACCAGTTTTAAACCAACCCTCATCATTAAAAACCTCATCAGTTGCATCAGGGTTATCCCAATAACCGATCATATTTGCAGGAGATTTTATTACCACCTCACCGTGATCTCCTTCATTAAGAAAATTCCAATCTTGATCAACAATAGCAACATCGGTAACTGGCGGCACCGCACGACCACAACTTGAAGGATGCTTTAAATAGTCGTCACCAGCATTAAGAGTTCCCAAGGCATTGGTTTCTGATAAACCATATCCAATTGAAGGTGTCCCTTCCATTTCATCATTTAACCTTTTTACATGCTCCGGTGGTCTAGGAGCTCCTCCACCACTCAAGTCGACCAATGAGCTGAGGTCATATTTATCCTTATCGGGATGATTTAATAGGTCCCATGTCTGAGTTGGCACTCCAGTAATCGCAGTAATTTTTTCATTTTGGATAAGCTCTAGAGCATGGCCAACATCCCACTTCGACATTAAAACCATTTTTCTTCCTGATAAGACAGACATCAAGAAACCTGCGTGAGAACCTGTAACATGAAACAAAGGAACACAATGAAGAATAGATGGGGCATTTTTATCATTTGCATCTATTTGGTCAGCACTTTTACTGTCATTAGCCATTTGAGTTCTAATAGTAAAAAAAAGAGCCCAGCTAATCAGTGTTGCAAGGATATTTCGATGTGATGATAGAACACCCTTAGGATATCCAGTTGATCCAGAGGTATAAAAAATGGTTGCATGATCATCAGTATCAATTTTAATCTCAGGACCTTCATCGGGTGCATTGGCGATAAAATCATTAAAATCATCAAAATCTGATTTTTCTTCTGGTCTAACGATAAGCTTAACAATGTCTAAACTTTCAAGGCCTTGCAATCTTTTATAGTCGGCAATGAGTATTTTTGAGCCTGAATTTTCAAGACCATATATCACTTCTTTGGGAACCCACCATGAATTTAAAGGTACCAAGACCAAACCCGCCAACATGCATCCCATGTAGATAACTATGTATTCAGGATTATTTGCCATACAAACTGCTACTCGATCACCCTTTTTTAACCCTGAATTAAATAGTGCATTTGCCGTTTTTTTTGCTCTTTGATGGATTTCCTTGAATGTATATCTCTCTTCATTAAAGACCAGCCAATCGGTTTCAGGATGAAGATATCCAAGCTCAAAATAATCTTTTAAGTTTTTAGGAGCATTTACAAATTCTTTGTAAGCAATTCCGCTTGAATTGGTTAATTCTTTGAATTCAAAAAGTTGTCCAGTTGCGGTAAACTCATTGAAATAATCCTCATGACTTTTCATATGCAATCTAATAATAAAACATTAAATACAAACTACAATTTTTTAATTCATCTTTTAATTGCAGCACTTTTCATCGTTTTAATTGGGTGCTCAGGGGGTGGTGGATCAAGCGGAGGAAGCCCTCAAAGTCCTAACCCTTCAACCCCGTCAAATCCTGCGCCTAGTCCTGATCCTGATCCTGATCCTGCACCCTCACAATCATTTGATGAATTAGTATCTCAGTATGAAAGTAATGATGAGTATCAAGACCAATGGGGCTTAGCTGCTATCAATGCATCATCTGCCTATGCCCGCGGTGCTACAGGTAAAGGAATAGTGATTGGAATTACGGATTCTGGCCTTGATACAACTCATGATGAAATAGCAGCTTCAAGAGTTCTTCCAGAAAGCAATCTTACCTATAGTAATTATGATCCAACTACCTCACAGCAACGACACGGAACCATGGTAGCTTCGGTTGCTGCAGGAACACTTTCAGAGTCAAATATGTCATCAATGCACGGAGTAGCCTTTGATGCGGATATATTATTTACCGCAATTCAACTGGCAGAACCTGATGATGATTATGATCCTGTTGATCTTGGTGATACTGATACAGATCCGGGCGAAGTAAATGAGGATTTTACTGGAATTGATAATTTCTTCAGTCAGCTCTTTGAAATATATAACGTGGCGGAAGTTGATATTGTTAACAACAGCTATGGCTATTCAGGTAATGTTATTGATTACACAGAATCTCAAATCAGAAGTTCTTTTCCAAAAACTATTGAAGAGATGGCACAAACAAATACTCCTGATTCGGATAAAACGATTTATGTTTGGGCTGCAGGTAATGCTGGCTCATATGCAGATGATGGTGTGGACTTCTCGAGCCCTGAGTTACTTCCAGGAATGTCTGTATACATTCCGGAAATTCAAAACCACTCTATAGCTGTAGTCTCGATAGATGATGATGGTGAAATATCTGATTTCTCAAATCTTTGTGGTATTGCAGCTGATTTTTGCCTTGCCGCTCCGGGTGGAGATATAACAGTTGCTTATCCAGTCACCGATCAAGATCAGGGTATTTATGATGATGATGAATATCGATGTGAACGAGCAAATAATTGCTTTGCAGTAGCCAATGGAACTTCCTTTGCATCACCTTTTGTAGCTGGTGGTCTGGCAGTGATAGCAGAATTCTTTGATGGTCAATTAGGAGCTACTGAAATTGTTCAAAGAATGTTTGCTACAGCTAATAAATCTGGTATTTATGCAGACAAAGAAATTTATGGCCAAGGCTTGCTTGATCTTAATGCAGCTACA
>CACMYW010000026.1:0-12604 GCA_902617955.1 uncultured SAR86 cluster bacterium | reverse complement strand
ATTAAATATGAGAAGTTAGTGTTAAAAAAAACGCTGCCGAGCTTAAATGATAATAATGAATCCAGAGTAATTGCAAAAATGATGCTTGAATAAATTATTAATATTTCTCTGGTACTCATGTTGGTTTAAATAAAAATACTTTTTCATCTGTTAATGGGTTTGCAAAAATCTCAATAGAAATTAGATACTCATTGTCTTCAGCCTTTATTAAACTTATAGCTTTACCAACAGGCATATCTTTATTAAAAATTCCTCCAAATCCAGAAGTATAAAACTCTTGCCCAATAATTAATTCCTTATCTAAATCCTTAAAAGATTTACAAATAATTAGCCTCTCAAAACCACTACCTTCAGCATTACAGTGAATCTCAAAATCTTTATTGTAAATTGGAATTTTATGGTCAACATCACTCAGTAAAATTAGTTCAAATGAATTAGGATGATCTTTGATAATTTGGCCAATGAGACCAGTTGAGTTTAAAGCAAAGCCTTTTTGATAGGATTTTTTATTTTTTTCTACAAACATTTTATGATTTGAGCAGCAGAAATATTCATCAGTGTCAAAATTAATAATCCTATGTGGAGGACTCACATGATCAACCCTTAAGTTGAATTTGTCCTGCTGTGCGATGACTGATAATATGCTCAGCTTTTCTTTCAAGCTTTTGTTTTCATTTACTAATAATTGTTTTTCGCTGAAGTTCATTTGAAATGATGCAAAGGAATTTCTGAGGTTATTTAAGCCGGATTGCAGAAAGTTTTTAGAGCTAATTTTTATTCGATCTAATGGATCAAATGCTTGATAAGTAATATCAAGAAAAAATAAAGTTAATCCAAATAAGCAGGCAATAACATAAGGTAATCTTGAGGTGAATCTGGGCGTCTCGTTCGCCATTTACAATTACTCAGTTGAAAGTAAGTCAATATTATATTTGTCTATAATTTCAAGGGCCTGACCTCCGCCCCTAGCAACACAAGTTAAAGGATCTTCAGCAATGATTACAGGTATTCCAGTTGAATTAGATATTAGCTTATCTAAGTCCCTCAACATAGCACCGCCGCCAGTTAATACAATACCTCTCTCAGCTATGTCAGCTGCCAACTCAGGAGGAGAAAGCTCAAGTGCATTTCTAATAGCTCTGACCATACCATATAAAGGATCTTTCATAGCTTCAAAAACCTGATGGCTATTTAAGGTAAAACTTTCGGGTATACCCTCTGCAAGATTTCTACCTGTAACAGTCATTTCAGTTTTTTCAGAGTCATCTGTTGCACAACCAACAGTTTTTTTGATTTTTTCAGATGTTGATTCTCCAATGACACATCCATAATTTCTTCTAACCCAGGAAGTAATAGATTCATCCATTTTATCTCCGCCAATCTTTACGGATTCAGCATAAACCACCCCGTTTAATGAAAGAATTGCAATCTCAGTAGTACCACCACCTATATCAACAACCATGTTTCCATTAGCTTCTTCAACTGGAAGACCTGCTCCAATTGCAGCAGCCATAGGCTCTTCAATTAATTTGACATCTCGGGCACCTGCTCCAAGGACAGATTCTCTGATTGCCCTTCTTTCTACTTGAGTAGATCTGCATGGAACACATACTAATACTCTAGGACTAGGTTTAATAAATCTTTGCTCATGAACTTTAGCAATGAAATGTTGAAGCATTTTTTCAGTGACCTGGAAGTCAGCTATCACACCATCAGATAAAGGTCTTATTGCATTGATATTACCCGGGGTTCTGCCGAGCATTTTTTTTGCTTCATGACCAACTGCAACTACTGTTTTTTGGCCTTTTGACTCTCTGATTGCAACAACACTTGGCTCATTTAAAACGATACCAACCTCTTTGGTGTATATGAGGGTATTAGCTGTACCAAGATCTATTGAAAGATCATTCGAGAACATGCCCCTAACTGTTTTAAATAAGTTATATTTCAATTCCGGTCCCCTTCATGTAAATAATGATACAAATAGTATAATATTGCGATTTTAAAACAATAATATCATATGGATGATCAAACAGTCAGAACTATTTGCTACCTCTCAAGACTAAAATTGGATGATGAAAAGTCTAAAAAAATACTGAGCGATCTCGATACAATTATTGAAATGATTGACTCCTTATCTTCTTCAAATACTGAAAATATTTCACCTCTTTATAATCCCTTAGAGGAAACTGCAAGAAAATTTAATGACAAAATAAAATCTGATAACAATAAGGAAATATTCCTAGAAAATGCTCCAGAATCAGATGAAAATTTCTTTTTAGTCCCTAAGGTTGTTGATTAAATGGAATTTAAAACAATCAAAGAAATCAATGCTGGGCTGGTTTCTAAAAAATTCTCTGCTGAAGAGTTCATCAAAGATACTTTTGACCTAATTAATGAAAACAAAGTCCTAAACTGTTTTATCTCATTGAATGAAGAGAATGCTCTATCAAAAGCAAAAAAAATAAAAGTTAATAAAGATTCCCACTTATTATCTGGTATTCCTATTGCACAAAAAGATCTTTTTTGTACAAAAGGAATTAAAACAACTTGTGGATCAAAAATGCTTGAAAACTTTAATCCGCCCTATAGCTCAAAAGTTGTAGATGCATTAGATGCTGCTGGCTCAATATGCGTTGGTAAAACAAATATGGATGAATTTGCAATGGGATCATCAAATGAAACGAGTTTCTTTGGTAATGTGCATAATCCATGGAAAAAAGGGTTTGTTCCAGGAGGAAGCTCTGGCGGTGCGGCATGCTCAGTGGCAGCTGGGTTAGTTCCTGCAGCTACCGGAACAGATACGGGTGGCTCAATCAGACAACCAGCAGCATTATGTGGTCTTACTGGCATTAAGCCAACCTATGGGAGAATCTCAAGGTGGGGAATGATCGCCTTTGCTTCAAGCTTAGATCAGGCTGGTCCAATTTGTAGAACAGCTGAAGACTGTTCAATTTTACTTGACGCAATGAGTGGTTACGATTCGAGAGATACGACATCTCTTAATCTTGACTCCACCAATACATTTGCTGACTTAAATAAGCCATACGAAAATTTAAGAATAGGAGTTGTGGATGAATTTAATGTAGATGCTTTAAATAGAGAGTCTCAAAAATTATTTAATGAGTCACTAAAAGTTTTTGAGTCCCTGGGTGCCTCAATTCATAATATTTCTCTGCCCAACATTAATCAATCAGTACCTACATACTATGTCATTGCGCCTGCAGAATGTTCTTCAAATCTTTCCAGATATGATGGGGTTAAGTTTGGTCATCGAAGTCTTGAAGCTGAAGATCTCGAATCTCTATACATAAATTCCAGAAGTGAGGGATTTGGTGATGAAGTTAAAAGAAGGATACTGATAGGTACTTATGTTTTATCAACAGGATACTACGATGCATATTATAAAAAAGCTCAACAGGTTAGAAGGCTTATAAAGAACGATTTTGAGGAAGCATTTAAAGAGGTGGATCTAATTGTCTCACCTACTTCGCCAAGTGAAGCATTTGAATTTGGATCCAAGGGGACTCAAGATCCAACTGAATTATATCTTGAAGATCTTTATACCATTTCATCAAATCTTGCAGGTCTTCCAGCCCTATCAATGCCTCATGGCTTTGTAAATGGACTACCAGTAGGTATTCAGCTTATAGGAAACTATCTTGAAGAAAGCATGATTTTAAATTTTGCTAATAGGTTTCAGCAAAGTACAGATTTTCACAATGCGAAACCAACTTTTGAGGGTTTTTAATAATGAGTTGGGAATGCGTGATTGGTTTAGAGGCTCATGTTCAGCTCTCTACTGAAACCAAGCTCTTTTCAAGAGCTTCAACATCTTTTGGAGAAGAGCCAAATACAAACGTCAATTTAGTAGACTGTGGATTGCCTGGTGTTTTGCCTACTGTCAACAAAAATGCCTTTTATAAGGCGATAAGGTTTGGTCTTGCAGTAAATGCTGACATCAATCAAACTTCTTTATTTGATAGGAAAAACTACTTCTATCCCGATTTGCCAAAGGGATATCAAATTACCCAAATGGAGCTTCCAATAGTTTCAGGCGGAAAAGTTGAAATTGAAATTGAAGGAGCAAAAAAAATTATTAACTTAACTAGAGCGCATCTTGAAGAGGATGCTGGAAAGTCAATACATGAGGGTATGGCTGGAACAGGGGTAGATCTAAATAGGGCTGGAACTCCTTTGCTTGAAATAGTTTCTGAGCCAGAAATTTCGTCAGCTAAAGAGGCAGTTGCTTACATGAAAGCACTTCATCAAATAGTTACTTTCTTAGATGTCTCTGATGGAAATATGTCTCAAGGATCCTTAAGGTGCGATGCAAATGTTTCTGTAAGAAAAAAAGGTGATAAGGAGCTTGGAACAAGAACTGAAATAAAAAATATCAATTCGTTTAGATTTATTGAAAAAGCTATCAACTATGAAATTGAAAGACAAATAGATGTTATCGAATCTGGGAAATCTGTAACTCAAGAAACAAGGCTATATGACAGTATCAAAAATGAAACTAGGCCAATGCGATCTAAAGAATTTGCTAATGATTATAGATATTTTCCAGATCCTGACCTTTTGCCAGTCATGATAAGCGATGAAGAAATTGAAGAGATTAAGGCAGCTTTTCCTGAAATGCCGAAAGATAAATTTGTTAGGTATCAATCTGAATTTAAGATTCCTGAAAATGATGCACAAATTATCTCTTCATCTAAAAATCTTGCCACATTTTTTGAAGAATGTATGGAAAATGCTAAGGACTCAAAGCTCTTATCCAATTTACTAATAGGAGATATTAGCTCATTACTCAATAAAGAAAACATAGAAATCACAGACTCAAAACTATCAACTAAAAATGTTTCAGAGCTAGTAAATTTAGTTAGTGAGGGCATTATTTCAGGGAAAATAGCAAAAACTGTTCTTGAAGAAACATGGGATTCAGGATTAAGCCCTATAGAAATTGTTGAATCAAGCGGGCTCAAACAAATCGATGATGATGATGAAATTGAAAGAATTATAGATCAAATTATTTCTGAACATCCTGATCAAGTGTCTGCTTACAAAGGTGGTAAAGATAAGCTATTTGGATTTTTTGTCGGTCAAATCATGAAAGCAACTCAGGGAAAAGCTAACCCTGCATCAGCAAATAAAATTTTAAAAGATAAACTAGATAACTAAGTTACCCACATAGACAAAGTCTCAGCAATACATGCAGGTTTGTCAGTTCCTTTAATTTCCATTGTGACTTCTGATTTAACAAGAAATTGACCGGGATTTTTTTCTGTAATATCAACAACTTTTGAATGCATTCTAATTTCTGAATCTACTGGAACGGGACTTAAAAAACGAACCTTATCTAAACCATAATTTAAGCCCATCTTGGCTCCTTCAACAACGAGTGCAACGTCTTGCCCTATCCCTGCTGTTAGCGATAGGGTCAAAAAGCCATGGGCTATAGTAGATCCAAAAATTGGTGTTGCTTGCTCAGGATCAACATGAATAAATTGATGGTCAAGTGTTGCATCCGCAAATTTATTAATTCTTTCTTGATCTATCTTAAACCAGTCAGTAGCTCCTAACTCTTTTCCAACATAACTTTCAAGATCTTCAACTTTCACTACTGTTATAGCCATAATTTACTCCATTAAATGTTTTTTATACTGCTCTCTAAGCTCTACTTTTAATAATTTACCAGTTGCTCCATGAGGTAATTCGTCTACCTTAATAATATCATCAGGCAACCACCACTTTGCCACTTTATCTCCAAGAAACTCATTAATTGATTCTTTATCTAAATCCCCCTTACAAATCACCAAAAGAATTGGTCTTTCATCCCATTTTGGATGGGGCACTCCAACTACGCATGCTTCTTCGACATCTGGATGTCCAACAGCAGCATTTTCAAGATCAATAGAGCTGATCCATTCCCCACCACTCTTGATTACATCTTTTGATCTGTCCATTATCTGCATACAACCATCTGGGAAGATTTTTGCAACATCTCCAGTATCAAACCATCCCTCATCATCAACCGCTGGTAAATCAGATTTGAAGTAACTCTCTATGATCCATGGCCCTCTGACCAATAATGCGCCCTGCGCTGATCCATCCCTAGCAAGCTCATTGTTAGCATCATCCACAATCTTTATTTCTACTCCAAAAAGTGGATAGCCCTGTTTAGTTTGCAATTCATATCTCTCTTCATCTGGTAATTCTTTCATTTTCTTTGTTTGAAGATTCATGGTTCCAAGGGGGCTCATTTCTGTCATGCCCCATCCATGGACTAAAAACGTATTATGCTTTTCATTAAACTCTTTAATCATTGCAAGGGGCGCAGCTGACCCACCAACCATGACGCTGTCAACGCCCTCGAGAGTTAGGTTTTGTTCAGACAAATAATTTAATAAACCGAGCCAAACAGTGGGCACTCCCATAAGGATATTTGGATTTTCTGCACTTATAAGTTCAAATAGTGAAGCTCCATCAAGCGCTTGACCGGGCAGAATTAATTTACAGCCAGTCATCAAAGCAGCATAAGGTGTTCCCCATGCGTTCACATGAAACATTGGTACAACCGGTAATACCGAGCTAGTGGTGTCAAACCTTAATGCATTTCCTGATGCCCAAGTATGTAACATGCTAGACCTGTGACTATAGAGAACTCCCTTTGGATTACCTGTAGTTCCAGAGGTATAACATAGTGCTGCCGCATCCCCCTCATCCACTTCAACCCAATCTGAAATAGGGTCAGATTGCTCAACCATTTCATCATAAAAATATAAATTTTTAATATCAAAATTTATCTCTTTTTTGGGACCCATAAGAATTATTGCTGGTGAAAACTCTAAGTGATCTTGAACTCCCTCAATAAGTGGCAGAAATGTATCATCAACAAATACAACTTTATCCTCAGCATGATTTAGAATGTAGATTAGTTGCTCTGGGAAAAGCCTTGGATTTATAGTGTGCAAAACCCCGCCCATACCGGTTACCCCAAAATAAATCTCAAAGTGCCTAGAATTATTCCATGCAATCGTTGCCACACGATCCCCTATACCAACCTTAAGGCTTTGAAGTAATTTAGCAATTTTCCTTGATTGATTTAAACACTCACCAGTAGTCTTCTTCAAAATTGAATTATCAGTTTCGCGACTGACAATTAAAGTATCGCTGGTATACCTTTCAGCATGCTCAATAAGTTTAGGGATCGTTAGATCCATATTCTGCATATTACCTTTCATGAATTTCCCCCTAAGTAATGAACTATTGTATTAAAAAATCTCTAATAGTAAATTTTAGCTTTTTAATCTTAAGCGCTTATCCAATAAATATTTTAGATCGGGCTTATTTTTTAAAACAAATCTCAGAAAGTGTAGATATGAATAAAGCTCAAGTTTAATTTCCATGGATGAGTTCCATAGCACCTTATCAATTATCTTTATATCTTTATCTACATCACCAATGCGCCCTTCAAATTTAAAATAATGCAAGATATCAATCATTTCATTTGGTAAATGTTTTTTTAAGATTGATTTGAAATCTTCATTACCCTTACCCATTCCAGATGAAAATAATTCAAGTAACAGAATATCAAGATTAACCTTACCAGTAGGATTAATCATTACACCGTAAATATTTTTTGGATTTTTAACAAATGGGTTATAGGCATCAATGGTAACTCTAGGCTCACAGTAATCTGATGCATAAAAGTTATCCCAAATTATGAGGTCTTGATTAAATCTTTCCTGAATTTTTGAAATGTATTCAAGGTCATAGCTTTTTGAAACCACACTCTCTCCGGTCCAGAAAAAAGGAACCTGATATTTCATACTAGAAAAAAGCTCATTTAAGTACAGGCAATCTGTGGCATCTGTTTTAGACAATTGATCAGAGTATATTTGTGGAACTATGTATAGCTTTATTTCAGGAAAATCTTGTACAACTTTATTTAAAATTTCTGCATGCTCTTTCCCTTTTTGTTTTGTGGCTTCAAATGAAATATCGTCGAATAGAATACACAAGCTTTTGATTCCCAGATCAAAAATAGATTGGATTTTATTATTAAGTATTTTCTGATCAATTGACTCGCTCACAAACCCAGGTGAGATTCCGAAAATTAATTCAATGTTTGAAGATTTTGCAGATTCAAAAAATGAGCCCAAATTCAATAGATACTCATCAGAATAATCTTCTGCCCATTCCAATCTATGAAATGGATCTTCTTTTGGACAGTAAAAATATGAGTTGAGATTCAAGGCCGATAAGGATTCAACAATTTTTAGCCTTTGATTCCAATCTAGCAAAGAACCGTAGTAACCTTCTATGTACCCTGTAAGCATTATTTTTTACATATAAAACACTCTTTATCTTTATTAATGAGCGTTTGATTAGTTTTTAAAGTCATCCCATCTATCCTATATAAGAAATTTTCCTTTGTGAATTGATCCAAGATTATTCTTATGGTCATCATTGCAACTATTGAGCTTACATATGACAACACTGGAGTAAGAATTCCTACCTCATCACATGAATCCTCATTAATATTTGTGTTCCTTGGAAAAATACATTCGTAACACGGGCTGTTGGCATAATTTAGGAATGCTGCAGCATGACCTGTCACTCCTGATGCTAGACCCATGATTAAAGGGATATTCTTTTCAACACAGACCTCATTAATGTTATATCTAGTTTTAAAGTTATCAGAACAGTCAATTATCAAATCATAATTTGGTATTTGTTCAAATAGATCTTTTTCTTCAAGAAATTTTTCAATAATCGAAATGTTAGTTTGAGGGTAGTGATCATCTAACTTAGACTTCAAAACTCTGGCTTTACCTTGACCAATACATTTTTCACTAAATAAGAACTGTCGGTGAAGGTTTTTGTATTCGATTACATCTCCATCGGCAATATCAAAAGTTGTTAACCCTGAACCGCATAATGAAGTTACTAAGGGATGAGCCAATCCACCAGCTCCTATTAAGAGTATTTTTTTTGAATTAAGTTCATCAACTAAAGTTTCATTAAAACCACTTAGCTGAGTTGCTGTTTCCCAGAAATTCATTCTGGCTTAGGTCCCTAACACCAAACATCTAGGTATTTTTTGATAATCAATAATGCTATCAATAACCCTTAAGTTAATATTAGTTGCAAGATCAACTAAGTCTCTATGCTGATCATATCCATGCTCAACAACTAAAAAACCTTCCTTTTTTAATAATGACTTAGACTGTGAAAATATTTCTTCAAAACACTCAATTCCGGTATCTCCTGATACAAGGGCATTTTCGGGCTCCCATTGCAAAGAATTTAGGTGAGGATCTGATGATGTAAGATAAGGAGGATTAGCCAAAATAATATCAATAGAATTTTTTTGAAAACATTTAAGCCAATCCGATTGAATTAAATATAAGTTTTTGCAATCCAACTCTAACTGATTTTGTTTCGCAATTTTTAGTGCGCTAAAGGATTTATCAATACCAAACACTTTTGAAGAAGGAAACTTTTTAGCAGCAGTTATTCCAATACAACCTGAGCCTGTCCCTGCATCGACGATAATGCTTTTTGAGCCAAGACTCTCGATAAGATAGTCAATAATTAGCTCGGTCTCAGGTCTTGGAATTAAAACATCATAATTAACGTTGAATTCGATACCATAAAAATTGGTCTTGCCTAAAATATAATCCACAGGCATGTCTTGAAGATAATTTCTGAAGAAAACTTCATCGATAAATGACTTAGATTGATTATCAATCTTTTGATCAATTGGAGACTCAATCGGATATTTAAGAATGCCTTTGAAGTTCAAAAAGATGTTTAAGTCTTTTTGTATTTCGGGGAAATCTTTTTTATAAGCCTGACACTTTTTAAAAATGAACTCTTTATTGTTGTTGGCTTCCATCTGTTTCTAAATCTGCTAATTGGGCTAGTTGATGCTCTGTTAATAAAGCACTCGAGATGTCTTTGATGTCTCCATCCATGACCTGATCAAGGTTATGTTGAGTCAATTTAATTCTGTGATCCGTGATTCTGCCTTGTGGGAAATTATAGGTTCTAATCTTTTCACTTCTATCGCCTGTGCCAACAAGAATCTTACGTTCATCTGCTATGCTTTGAGCCTGCTGCTCCTCCTCCATAGCTTTTAATTTACTCGACAAAAGTGTTATAGCTTTTGCTTTATTTTTATGCTGTGACCTGTCATCTTGGCACTCAACAACGAGGCCAGTAGGAAGATGCGTCAACCTTATGGCAGAATCAGTCTTATTAACGTGTTGACCTCCAGCACCTGAAGCTCTAAATGTATCCACTCTAAGGTCATTTTTATCAATTTCTACTTCTTCAACCTCATCTGCTACTGGCAATACAGCAACAGTTACTGTTGAAGTATGAATCCTACCCTGTGATTCCGTTTCTGGGACTCTTTGAACTCGATGAACTCCTGATTCAAACTTCAAGTATTTATAAACTCCATCTCCATCAATCTTCATTACAGCTTCTTTTGTGCCTGCCGGTTCAGAAACTTTATTAGTCATAAGCTCAAATTTCCAGCCTTCCCTTTCACAAAATCTTGAGTAAAGACGCAATAAATCCGATGCAAAAATTGCAGCTTCGTCACCTCCTGCTCCAGCTCTAATTTCTAGGTATGCGGCACCATCATCAGCGTTGTCTTTTGGAAGTAACAACAACTTAAGATCTTTTTCAATTATCTTAATGCTTGATTCTAGTTCTTCGATTTCTTGTTTTGCTAATTCAATAATCTCTTTTTCCTCAAGATCAAGCATTTCTTTTGATTCCTGAATGGATTGAAGGGAATGATTATAATTTCCATACAATTCAACTACTGGTGTAATTTCAGAGTATTCTTTATTGAGTGAAGTAAATTTTGAAATGTCCTCGGTGGCACCTTCACTGGACAACTGATCCTCAAGATCCTTTTTTCTCAATACCAAAGAGTTAAGCTTATTTAATACAGACTCAGGCAACATCGATGATCTCCCTAATCATAGATTTAAGTGCATAGCTTTCAATATCATTTATGTTATTTGGTAATTTTATTTCTGCATCATTGATTTCATTTAGTGCTTTGATGGGATCATTAGAATTTAAAAGTTTGGTTTTGAAATCCTCAGTTGCACCTTGAATTAATTTTGTAAGAGCTGAGTAAAGTTCTTTACGTGAAACTTTTTCTTTTAGCCCCTCATCATTTGAGGAGCATAAGTCATTGATAAGTACTTTTGCCTTCTCAGCTTCAGACTCTCTAGCTCTTAAATTTTCATTACTAAAAGACTCGATGTCTTCCAGCGAGAAAAGATAAACTTGCTCAATATTTTTAATCGAAGACTCTGCATTCCTAGGTACCCCAAGATCAATAATAACGAGTGGTTTATTTTTTCTATGAGCCGAAATTTTTTCGATCAATCCCTTGCCGATAAAGGGTAAATCGGTAGAGATTGATGAAATGATAATATCTTGTCCTAATAATAATTGGTCAAGCTTGTTTAGAGGTCTAGACGAGAGACTTATATTATCTCCAAGGCTAATTTTTTTAGGAGTTCTATTTGCAAATGTTAGATTTTGGAATCCTGCATTTACTAAAGCGTTCAAAACTCCTGAAGCAACCTCACCGGCTCCAATTGTAATTATTTTTTGATTCAAAGGATTTTCAAATATTTCAGCAAAAACATTCAATACTAATGAAGAAATAGATACAGGATTATGATCAATTTTTGTATTTGACCTTACTTGTTTAGCAATCTTGATTGCTGCATCCGTATACATTGACAACATGCGTTTATTGAGGCCGATATTTAAGAAAAGCTCATTGGCTTTTTTGAATTGACCAAATATTTCTTTCTCACCTATTATTCTTGACTCAATACCTGATGCAACTGAACACATATGCTTGAATGCTGATATTCCAGAGAATTGATAAAAATTTTTAGTTATATCTAAGTCACAGCCTAAATATTTATAAATTGATTGAAAAAATTGTTGATGGGAATCCTCGCCTCTACAATATGAATAAACCTCAGTTCGATTGCACGTTGATAAAACAAAGATGCTATCTATTTCACCGGCAAACTTTGTTTCTAAAAGATTCTGCATATAACTATAATGGTCATCATTTATGACAAAAGATTCCCGCATCTCTAAATTTGCAGTTTTATGGCTAATTCCAAAAAGCTTTAGTTCCATTTTTCAATATTCAACAATTTTTATTATTTTTTTGCTTTCTTCATGTGCAACATTTAATGCTGACAAATATATAAAATATCAAGGTAAAGTTGAGATTAGCTATAACAAAGAGATATTAAGATCAAATATGCTCATAAAGTACACAAATAATGAATTTATTATACAACTTTATAGGCCGTTAATTGGTACCATTTTTGAATATGACATTAAATTCAATGAAAATTTTATTTTTCAGGAAAACTTTTTTAATTATTTAGAACAAGATGTGCTTATTGAACTAGACAAAATGAATATTATTTCAAATACAAGGAGCTGCTTGATTAATAAAAAATTAGTTATAACTGATGGCTATACATGTAAATTTAATGAAGGAAAAATATTGTTTAAAATTTCAACATTGAATCTT
>CACMYW010000025.1:0-12790 GCA_902617955.1 uncultured SAR86 cluster bacterium | reverse complement strand
TCTATTCATCCCTATGCGCCTGAGCACCAAGTTAAAGGCTATCTCCGGTTAATAGATGATCTAGAACAAATGCTTGAAAAAATTACTGGCTACAGCGCGATTTCATTACAGCCTAATGCGGGCTCTCAAGGAGAATATGCTGGTTTGCTAGCAATTGATGCTTTTCATAAAAGTAATGGTCACCGCAATAGAAAAGTCTGCCTAATACCAGAATCTGCTCACGGTACTAATCCTGCTTCTGCCCAAATGGCAGGCATGAAAGTTGTGCCTGTTAAATGTGATAAATCTGGCAACATTGATTTAGATGACCTTCAAGATAAGGCAAACAATAATTCAGAAGAACTTGCTGGAATTATGATTACTTACCCCTCTACGCATGGAGTATTTGAAGAAACCGTCACAGAAGTCTGTAATGTTATTCATTCTCATGGTGGCAAGGTATATATAGATGGAGCTAACCTAAATGCAATGGTATCTCTTTGCAAGCCTGGTTTATTTGGCGGGGATGTTTCTCACTTAAATCTTCACAAAACTTTTTGTATACCGCATGGCGGAGGTGGTCCTGGAGTTGGGCCTATTGGTGTAGTAGAAGAATTATCAGACTACCTGCCCTCTGATCCTCTTACATATTCAGATCAAAATACAACCGGTCCAATCTCAGCTTCAAATTTTGGAAGTGCTTCAATTCTCCCAATCAGCTGGATGTACATTCAGATGATGGGCTCACAGGCTTTGCGATTAGCAACACAAGTAGCCATCCTGAGTGCTAACTATATTGCCCATAAGTTAAAGAAGCATTACGCCATTCTTTATACTGGTCAAAATGACATGATTGCCCATGAATGCATTATTGATATTAGGCCTTTAAAAGAGAGTATTGGGATTGAAGTCGATGATATTGCAAAACGACTGGTAGACTTTGGCTTCCATGCACCAACAATGTCATTCCCAGTTCCTGGAACTTTAATGATAGAACCTACAGAGAGTGAGTCATTAAAAGAGATAGATAGGTTTTGTGATGCAATGATTGAAATCAGAAATGAAATAACTGAGATTGAGAATGGAGATTATCCTTTAGACGATAATGTTCTTAAACATGCCCCTCATTCAGCAGAGGAAGTTACTAGCGATAATTGGGAGCATACCTACTCAAGAGAGAAAGCTGTCTATCCACTGAAATATCTCAAAAAATCAAAGTATTGGGTGCCCGTTTCCAGAATTGATAATGTTCATGGTGATAGAAATCTTATGTGCTCTTGTCCTTCAATCAAAGATTTTGAGTAATTCTATATTCTAGGCAAGTCTAATATCTTCCAGCCTCTTGTAATCGATATTTTTTCTAACTTTGAATCGGGATTAACTGCTATAGGATTATTAACTTTCTCCAGTAAAGGAAGATCATTAATTGAATCACTGTAAAAGGTTGCAAGCTCTAGATTAAAACCCTTAATCTTTGCCCACTCGGTCACAAGTTTTAGTTTGCCCTCTCCTAAAGCTGAGGGTGGTAAATATTTCCCAGTACACTTATTATCAATAAATTCTACTTTTGTGCCCAAGTAATCAGCTACCTCTAATCTTTTAGCTATAGGTTTCACAATAAGTTCATTGGTAGCACTAGCTATAAGAAGCTTGCAACCATGATCTTGATGGTCATGGATAATTTTCAGAGCATATATATTGATCATTGGCTCAATAACTTCTTTTACAAATTCATTGGTAAGTTCGCTAATTTCAATATGACTCTTCCCAATAAATGATTTAAGAGCAAATCTAGTGTATTTATCAAAATCTAGCTTCCCTATTTTATAGTCGTCCATAAAAGCTTGATTGATATCAAGAGCTGAATCGTCAAGGATTGATTTTGCAACTAAAAAATTGATCATGGAATAATCTGAATCACCATTTAGAATGGTATTATCAAGATCAAATATTACTAATTTCTCTTCGCTCATTTATAAATTGAAAACTACAAAATACAGAAAAAATGTTGGACTGATAATTATAAATGATCAAGGGAAAGTCCTGCTATGCAGAAGAAAAAAAAGCAATTCATGGCAATTTCCCCAAGGCGGCATTGATCATGGTGAAACCCCTAAAAGAGCAGCTTACAGGGAGCTATTCGAAGAGGTAAATATTAAAAGAGATGAAATAAAATTTATAGGTTCAACAAATTTCTGGGCAACATACGAACTTCCTGAGGAATATAAAAAAAATAAAAAAAATCTTAGAGGCTTTTTCGGTCAAAAACAAAAATGGTATTTGTTTAAATTACATAAAGTTGCCGATATACATTTTGATAATGATGATGATCAGGAGTTTGATAGGTATGAATGGGTTAGTTTTTGGTATCCTCTTAAAAAGATTATATTTTTTAAAAAGGATGTGTATAAAAAAGTTTTAAGATTTTTTTCTAATCATTACTCTGAGCTCAATGTTGATTGAAATATTACTGCTAATTGGTGTTGGGGCTATAGCTGGTTTGATCGCTGGGCTTCTCGGTGTTGGCGGGGGAACGATTATCGTTCCAGCATTAATTTTTCTTTTTGAATTTACCAATACAAACACCGATCAAATGGTTCAAATGTCAGTTGCTACATCAATGGCATGTATTGTGATCACAAGCATCTCTTCAACTTATGCACATCATCAAAAAGATGGTGTTTTGTGGAGCCTCGTTAAATCAATAGGTTTAGGGATACCCTTGGGGGCTATGTTTGGTGTGGTATTAGTTAACATAATTTCGGGATTTTTTTTAAAGATTTTAATTGTGATTTTTATGATTTATATCGGTATCAATATGTTCTCAAGCAAAATTAAAGTGAATAAAAATGTCACACTTCAAAATACAAATCATTTTTTTCCTGGTTCAATGATTGGCTTTCTGTCGATTCCTTTAGGAATTGGAGGGGGAACTTTCACCGTCCCATATCTAAGATCACTTGGGCATGACATTAGAAAATCAATTGGTACCTCCGCAGCTTGTGGAATTGTGATAGCACTAACTGCAACAATTTTCTTTAGCATGCCAATAAAATTAGCTTCGCTCCAGCTCAATGAAAATCTTATCTATTGGCCTGGAGTATTTTGGATTAGTTTCAGTAGCATTATCTTTACAAGATTAGGTGCTAGACTTACCTACATAATCAAAGAAGATCTCTTAAAAAAAATATTTGGGGTCTTCATTTTTATCGTTGCAGTTTTCTTAGTTATTTAAATGATTGAACTTCCAGAATTTTTTAATAATCCGAGCATTATTGAAATAGGCAACTTTAGGATCCAGTACTACGCATTAACATGGATTCTTTCAGCGATACTAATCTTTCAGCATTTAAAACGAAGTAAAATCTTAGCAGCTGAAGGGCTTTCCCATGAACAAATCAATGACATGGTCTTTATATGGGGCCTTTTCTTTGGGGCGATGTTTGGCGGTCGTGCGGGGTATATGATTTTTTATGGAACTGAGCAACTAATATCAAATCCTCTAAGTCTGTTTTATGTATGGCAGGGAGGCCTTAGCTTTCACGGCGGATTATTGGGTGTCATAGCTAGCATGTTTTTATTTTCTGTTAAGAAAAAAATAAGCTTCTTGTCGATTATGGATGCGGTAGCTCTTAGTATGCCTATTGGCCTTGGTCTTGTGAGACTAGGGAACTTCTTAAACGGAGAATTATTTGGTAAACCAACAAGTGGATCGTGGGGCTTTATATTCCCTACAGATCCATATGGTTATCCTAGACATCCTTCACAAATTTATGAACTTATTCTGGAAGGATTTTTATTGTTCTATGTTTTATATTTAGTTAGTAAATTAAAACCAAAACCAGGTGTAATTGCGTCATCACTGCTTATTTTCTATGGATTATTTAGGTTCTCAGTAGAGTTCTTTAGAGAGCCTGATGCTCATTTAGGTTATATAACATTTAACTTAAGTATGGGTCAAATTTTATCCTTGCCAATGATAATTATTGGGATAATATTAGTACTCTTCTTTTCAAATAAATATGCAAAATTATCTTGAGCTTTTAAAAGAAATTCTAGATTACGGCGAAGAAAAATCTGATAGGACTGGAGTTGGAACAATTGGTTTATTTGGCAAACAACTCAGGTTTAACTTGCAAGATGGCTTTCCCGCGGTAACTACCAAGAAGCTTGCTTGGAAAGGAGTTGTATCAGAATTACTTTGGTTTTTAGAGGGTTCTGATGATGAGCGTAGACTGGCTGAAATAAGGTTTAATGACTCTAGGGAAAACCTAACCGATCAAAGCAAATTTTCTACAATCTGGACTGATAATGCTGATAATCAAGGTGTCTCACTTGGATATGCCAATTCTGAAACTGAAAAAAGACTTGGCCCGATCTATGGTGTTCAATGGAGAAATTGGGGAGGCAAGGATCAAATAAATGAGCTGATTAAAAACCTTAAACATAATCCACACAGTCGAAGGCACATTCTTACCGCTTGGAATGTTAGCGAAATAGATCAGATGGCTCTTCCTCCATGTCATGTGATGTCTCAATTTTATGTTACTAATAAGTCCGAGCTTTCATGTCATATGTATCAACGAAGTGCGGACATGTTTTTGGGTGTACCCTTTAATATTGCTAGCTATTCTCTGCTTACACATATCCTTGCAAGCATTCTTGAATTAGAGGTTGGAGATTTTATTCATTCCTTTGGAGACTGTCATATATATATGAACTGCGTTAAACAGGTAAACGAGCAGATCTCCAGAGAGCCTAGAACACTTCCTCAACTTAGAATGCCAAATATTAAATCAATTGATGATCTTAATGCTCTTTCATTGAATGATTTTGTATTAGACGGCTATAATCCGCATCCAGCAATAACCGCAGAAATGGCTGTATAGATATGACAGTTATATCTCATTTAGTTGCTATGGCAAAAAATAGAGTTATTGGCGTAAATAATGATCTTCCGTGGAATTTACCCGAAGATCTTAAACACTTTAAAGAATATACTTTAAACAAACCAATTGTTATGGGAAGAAAGACTTTTGAATCAATTGGAAGACCTCTGCCACAACGTTTAAACATAGTAATATCTCAATCCGTTCTTGAGATTGAAGGTGCTCATGTTTTTGCCAATGTCGATGAGGCTATTCAATTTGCTTCCAATTACAACAAAGATATGAACTTTAAAGATGAGGTTATAGTTATCGGGGGCGCACAAATTTTTAATGAAACCATAATGCAGATGGAGAAACTCGTTTTAACCAAAGTAGATTGTGAAATTGATGGTGATGTATATTACCCGCGAATTAATCTAAATGATTTCTCAAAAAGAAATATAGCTTACCATTCAAAAAACGAAGAAAATCAGTTCGATTTTAGCATTGATATTTACGAAAAAAATTAAGAGTTTTGTTGGATGAATTCTCTTCTTAGCTGTAAGTTTTTTACTCTTACTTCTTCATTTTCAGCATATTTAATCCAAGAGTTTGCAGTTTTTTTAATAACTTTATCGTCATCTCTTGCTGCCATACGGAAATATTTTTTTGCATCACTAAAATTTTGTAACTCAAAATAAGCCTGACCTAAAACTAAATGCGCCTGTGAAGTTTTTTTCAACTTACCCTTTTTAATGCCGTTTTGAATGGCGACAATTGCTTCATCAAGTCTATCCTCAAACAAGTAAAGATTACCAAGCAAAATATATGTTTCGCCGTCTTTTGCAAGTTTTGCTGCTTTTTCAAGCACCGGAATAGCCTTATCGATTTCCTGAGCCATTCTCCATGCATCAGCTAATGTCTTAAGTGTTTTAAATTTGTCTGCTACAACTGGTTTAAGGGTCTCTTCTTCGGTTTCTTCATTTTTAACCAGGACCTTTTTGTTTTGACCGTCAACTATAACCCTTGCAGCCCAGTATGGATTCTTATTCAAAAGAAGAAGTTGGGCGAGTGTCATGTATTCTTGCTCTTTGTCCAGCAAGTCTTTTTGATATGCGGCCTTAAGTGTAATCATGTAATCAAGCTCTCTGTTCATCTGACCATAAACACCACCCAATTGAAGGAAATAAAGTTTCTTTGGATAATAGTTAACAAGAATCTCATAAATATCTAGCTGTTTCTCTAATGACTCTTGTTTGGTAATAACTTTTTGATCTGCAAGTTCAGAATAACATGCCCCCAATAAAACGTACCAATTCTCTTTGGGTCTGTATTCCTCCACTTCTTCTGCAAGTCTAACTGCTTCGAGCATTGCATCTTTAGCTTTTATAAATTCATCAATTTGATAATACGCTGTTGCAAGAAGTGAGTATGATTGAGCAGTAACCGTTTCGACTTCGTTCATCCATTGAAGTATGTATTGGATACCTTTTTTAAAGTCTCCTTGGACCATGTAAAGTTGTGCAACAGTAAACAGAGAGGCTGTTCTGAGAGGAATTGTTGCTTCAGGTTCATTGAGTAGCTGTTCGTAGGCATTCATTGCTCTATCATATTTTTCTTCACTGAAATACACATATCCCCAATAGTTCCACATTACTGAACGATCATAGCTTTTTAGATTATCTTTATTTGCAAGTAGCTCATTTAGAATCTCTTTAACGGTTATCCAATCGGGGTCATCTTTACCCTCTTCATCCTGTCTTTCTAAGGCCTCAACAACCTTAGTGATCTTTTTTGCTGTACTTGCTTGAAGGACTCTTGCTTTACGATATTTATTTTTTTGAGAAGCCTGGTTGTCACTCTGTGCAGATAAATTTAGAGAATATGGGGCAACAAAAAGTAAAGAAGAAATGAGCAATAACTTAAATAAAAACTGCATTATGTATCCTCAAGAATAAAAGTGAATTTATGTGGAACATCCTGAACAGGAACAGCCTTTCCATCAACAATCTTAGGTTTATATTTTAATTTGAGAGCAGCTCTTTTTGCCGAGCTGTTAAATATCGAGCAAGTCCTAAATACAGTCTCAGGATCCCTTGGATCACCACAACCACCCTCAATAGCAACAGCATCCTCAACAGTCCCAGTTTCTGTAATAGTAAAGGCTACAATGGAATATCCCATTATTCCTCTCTCCTGAGCTCTTCTAGGATAAATTGGTGTAACTTTAAACAAAGGAATGTATTCACCATCTCTGAAAAATCCGCTTCCAGCAGTAAAATTTGCTTTCGGTTTAGGCACAGCTACCTGAACATTATCAACTTGTGATAAGTCTAATTCTGGTTGGGCAATATCCTCAGGCTGTTCATCGGGTTCCTCTGGTTTCTCAAAATCATCAAAGAGGGTATCGATGTCTCGATCTGGCATGATAACATCAGCAAGCTTTCGAGAATTATCTGTTTTAATTCCGCTATCACCTAAAGAGATTAGAGCAACCATTAAAAAGAAAAGTGCGATAGTAATAAAAGATGCTAGCGCTCCTCCAGCGAGAAATTTATTGTATTCAAAAGCCCTATTTATTATCTTATATAACGGAGCAAGCGCTTTATTTATTGAGTCCGAAAAGGATCTAAATATATTCAGCACGCCATCCATAATATTTACTTAGGCTCAGATGCTAGAGATATGTTGAATACTCCTGCGTCTCTAGCGCCATCCATAACCTGAATAATTGTATCGGCCATCGCCTTTTCATCAGCCTGAATCACTACTGACCCTTGTGGATTATCTGCAAGGAGTTTTACAACGTTGGCTTTTACTTGTCTTGCATCAATTCTTCTTCCGTCCATCCAGATTTCACCTGTAGGTCCAACAGCAATCAAGATAGCTGCATTTTCTTGAACTTCAGAAGTCTCAGCATCAGGACGGTTGATTTCTAAACCCGGCTCTTTAATAAAGTTGGCTGTAACAATAAAAAAGATAAGCATGATGAATACAACATCAAGCATTGGAGTTAGATTAATTTCGCTTTCTTCTTCTTGAACAGCTGATGATATTGCATTTCTTCTCACAATAATCTCCTATTAGTTTTTAATAAGTTCTTTAAGGTGGATTTCTTCATTATTTTTTGCTGCATTTAAATAAATTGTAGCAAAAACTCCAGAAAGTGCTGTTGTCATGCCAGCCATCGTTGGTAGGGTTGCTTTAGAGACACCACCTGCCATTGATCTTGCATCTCCACCACCAGTAAAAGCCATAACTTGGAATACTTCAATCATTCCGGTCACGGTTCCAAGCAGTCCAAATAATGGAGCGAGAGCAACGCATGTTTGAATCAAGGACATATGCTTGTTGATCTCTTCTTTGGCTTCGGACCTCAACTTATCTTTGATTTGTGATGCCTTCCAGCTAGAGTGATCAGAAATCCCATCCCACTGTTTCACTAGAGGCTTCATAAACTCTTTATGGCCTGAATTAAAGTACCAAATTCTTTCTAGAATAAGTGCCCACATGAAAAGGGCTAAGAACGCTATTAACCAAAGCACCATTCCCCCAGCTGACATAAAGTCATTGAGAGAATCAAATGCTTCGAAAATAGCGTACATTTAATTACCTATTCTCAGAATGCTCTGCAACTATCCCAGTGCTTTGCTCCTCAAGCACATTGATAATTCCTCTTGCAGAAGAGTTGGCAAATGAATGCAATAAGGTTGTTGGTATAGCAACAACAAGACCGAGTACAGTAGTAACTAGTGCTTGTGATATGCCTCCTGCCATGATTTTTGGATCGCCGGTTCCAAATAAAGTAATTTGCTGGAAAGTTACGATCATTCCGGTAACAGTACCTAACAGTCCTGCTAAGGGAGCTACAACTGATATGATTTTTACAACATTGATACCTCTCTCAATTGCAGGCCTTTCAGACATAATTGCTTCTGCAAGCTTAAGTTCAAGTGTTTCAATGTCTTTATCAAGATTATCATTACCCACTTTCATAACTCTGCCTAATGGGTTGTTAGCATTAGGTTTCTTAGCGGATGATTGGGCTTTAACAGCCCTTCCCATCATATAAAGTTGATAGAGTTTCCAGAGAGCAATAACTACACCAAAGAAACCAACAAATATAATGATATACCCTACCTCTCTACCTTGATTAATTCTCTCAAGTAAACTTGGTGCAAGAATCAAGTTGGCCAATAAGCTTCCGCCTGCAGGTCCTGTTGGGTCAACACCAAATTTAATGATTTCACCGGCTGATGCATCAGAAATATCACCGGCACCGCCTCTATACTTTCTTTCAGGTTGTTTTGGAAGAAAAGCATATTGGCCTTTTGATGCAACGTATTCTAAATACTTACCATCACATATTGCATTGTAAAGCCCCACCCTAACTACATCGCAATTAGTGCTTTCTCCATCAAGACCAATAACGCTAGTTGTAAACCTAGTAACTTCTGATCCAGCAACCATTTCTCTTTGCAACTCAAACCAAAGTCTCTCAAGTTCTGTAATAGTTGGAAGCTCGGTGGCGTCTGACATTTTCTTAGCCAGCTCATTTAGGAACGTTTCCCTCTCTCTTCCATACTCAGCAGCAGTTAAAGATTCAGAAAATAATGAACTTGCCTCACCAGCTGTACTTTGAAGGTGTCCAAAAAGCTCAACCAAAGAGCCTAGCTCTTTTTTATATGCTTCTTCTTTTACCTTTAAAATTTCTTCATTTTTCTTGTACTCAGCTTCTAATTGGTCAGCTATCCTCTCTTGCCTAGCTAGCTCTCTTTTTTCTGCAGCTAAAATAGATGCTTGTTTACTCTTTTCAGCAAGGAATGTCTGCTCACGCTTTGTATTTTCATTTTGCTCAGTTGTTCTGCCCTCTTGAACTAACTGAAGCAAACTTTGAATCGTAGTTGGTTCACCTTCAGCATCTGTCTCTTGTGCAATAAAAGGTATAGATAGAAAAAATGCTATTAAAAGTGGTATTAAATATAAGTTTTTCATTAGGAATTACCTCCCATTTTCACTGGCAATACCAGCATGTCGATAGGAGCTTCTTTTTTGGCCATTCTAATTCCGTCTCTTACTTGAGTTCGGTATCCTCCTGGTAATGATTCCCATGAACCTAGTTCTGGATCCCAATAACCAGTATCTCTTCCATCTTTAGTTTGATAGAACATACCTAATCTGCCCACTCTTAAAATATTCACTACAATTTCTTGATTGTCTAAGACTATTGTTTCTTCATAAGCATCAAGCTTTCTTCCGTATTCAGCCTCGATGTTAAAAGCTTCTAAGATCTGTCTAACTTGTTCTGAAGCTGTCACCTTGGGGTTTGAAAGTGAGCTTCTTACCAAGTCGATTCTCTGTCTTCTTTCCTCGATATGAAAGGGTGTATCTAAGTTTACGTACTTCTCTAAACCTTCTAGCATTCTTTGTGCTAGTGGTGGTATTTGTCTTTGCATGACTACAACCTGAACAAGTTGCTCATCATATTTGTCCATTAGATCAAGCTGTGCTTGAATTTGGATTCTCTTCTGAGCGTTGTATAGTTTTAAACCTTCAACTTGCTTTGAGACAACTTTATATTCATTAATAATTTTGTCTGTATCGCTCTCGGTAGAATCAATTTTAGCTTGAGATTGTGCTGATAAATTGGTGTTATCTTCGCCTACATCTAAAACCAACTCCATTTCTGAAGCGGTGAGCGATGCGCAAAAGATCCCAACAATTACTAATTTATTACGTAACATATTAGACCCCTTGTGATTCGAGAAAATTAATACTAACAGAAGACATTGTAATGACAAAATATAATTTCAACTGCTTTACCTTATCTTAATCTTCTATTTTTCTTAATTTTATTGGTTTACATTATTTTAAAACAACTTTGGTAAAAATTTTGGAGTTTTTGCTAAATATTCCCTATAAGAGTCTAAATGTCCCCACTTCTTCCTTGCTTTGTTTTCAAGCATTCTTACTCCGCTTACGTAGTTAATAAGCAAATAAGAAAAAACAGGCGATATTAGTGCTGCATAAGAAAGTCCCGACATGTATTCAAAGGACATTATGCTAATTCCCGCCCAAACCAAAAACTCACCAAAGTAGTTTGGATGTCTAGATCTTGACCATAAGCCAACGTTTATAAATTTATCTTTGTTTTCAGGCAAGGAATTAAATTTAGTTTTTTGGTTATCAGCAATTACCTCTAAAAGAAACCCAATAATAAATAAAGCTAAACCCGCTATAAAAATAGTCGAGATATCAAGCATGATAGAGCTTGTTAGGGCAACCAGTGCAGATGCCGAGCATATGCATACCCATAATCCTTGCGAAGTCCACGCCATTAGTAATCGAGGTGGACTAACCTTAATATCAGCAAATCTTTTATCCTCTCCAGCTTTATGAATTCTCATGAATAAAAATGAGCCAAGCCTAAGAGCCCAAATGATTATTGCTCCAGCGATAATAATTTTTGTTATCGATAGAACGTTAAATAATGAAGCTAAGTAAATAGACATCAGCATTAGAGTGATATATGTGATGCTGCCTGTAAGGTCATAAAACTTTTCTGTTTTTAAAATTACAGATGGAATATATGCTATCCATTGGATAAGGAAAGACAATCCAAAAAGTAAAATTAAAGCCGGATGATCATTAAAAATCAATGACTCTCCAGAAATCATCCATGAAAATAATAGTGCGGAAATTACGACCCCTAGAGTTATTAATATATTAATCATGATTTACTACCAGCCACATTCGAGTCCATCATTTTGCGCATCAAGCCATTCTTTTAGTGGCATATAGTAGTTTAGCATTGAGGTTCCGCTTAAAGACCTTGTTCCTGTTATTTTTTCAAATGCATCTTGCCAAGGAACACTTTGTCCTAGGCTAAGCATATCTCTTAAGCTTTCCCCAGCAATTTTACTGTTATATATAGAACACTCATGCAGTGGTCCCTGAAATCCAATTTTTTTACATAGAGCTTCATGGAACTGATATTGCATAATCCTAGCAAGATAATATCTTGTATAGGGCGTATTTCCAGGAATATGATATTTAGCCCCTGGATCAAATGCATCTGAGGATCTTTGAACTGGAGATGTTATTCCTTGGTACTCCCTTCTAAGCTCCCACCAACTAGAATTAACTTCTTGATTACTGGTTGTTCCTTCAAAAACACCTCCCCTCCATCTATCAAGCATTAATGTCCATGGAACTCCTACGACGCCATCTAAAGCTTGCTGCATTAATAATGCTATGGGATCGCTATTTGCTGCATCAGCCTCTTCTTTTGAAATGAAACCAATCCTTTCAAGGTAATCTGGTGTTATCGAAAGAGCAAGTAAGTCTCCAACTGCTTCATGAAAGCCATCATTAGCTCCTCCTTCAAAAACACTAGGAAGATGATTGTAAGCTTGATAATAAAATATATGTCCAAGTTCATGGTGAATCGTTGTGAAGTCTTCTGCATTTTTCTCAATGCACATCTTAATCCTTAAATCTTCATTGGAGTCAAGATTCCAAGCTGATGCATGACATACAACATTGCGATCCTGTGGTTTTACAAAAAGGGATCTATCCCAAAAAGTATCTGAAAGTTCATCAAACCCTAATGATAAGAAAAAGTTTTCAGCTATTTCTACCATCTCTATCTCATCTAGATTCCTTTCATTTATGATGGCAGTTAAATCAATGGCAGATTGCTCGCCTGCAGGCTCATAGACAAGATCATAAATATTTATCCATGATTGACCCCACATATTTCCCAAAATGTGAGCTGGAATGGTTCCATCGCCCGGCATTATTTCAGGACCATAATATTCAGTTAGCTTGTTTTTGACATGGCACTGAAGTGAGTCATATAGAGGCTTTAATTCTTGCCATACCCTCTCAGTCTCATTCTGAAACTCTTCAACCGGCATATCATATTTACTAAACCATAAATC
>CACMYW010000024.1:0-13286 GCA_902617955.1 uncultured SAR86 cluster bacterium | reverse complement strand
TACGTATTTTTTACTCTTCTTTTATTCAAACATAATAGGTCTATCACCTGGTCTTTCTTCATTGGCAATTTTTATTGCCTTGTGTGTGGATGCGGTAACGGATCCATTGATGGGCGTAATCTCTGATCGAACCAATCATAAAAACGGACGTCGTCATCCATACTTTTTGCTTGGAATACTTCCAATGTCGTTATCTTATTTCATGCTTTTTGCTATTAATTCTGATTGGGGCTTTTCCCAAACACAGTTATTTTTATGGATGTTAATCTTCACAATTTTTACACGGCTTGGCATAACTCTTTTTGATGTACCACACAGATCACTAGGTAGTGAGATGTCCCAATCCTATTCTGAACGAACCAGCATTTTTTCATGGCGTGAATTACTGCAAACAGCTGGAGGACTTACTAATGCTTTATTGGCTTATTCAGTTTTCTTTCGTGCTACAACTGAATATAAAGTAGGACTACTAAATCCAGAACCATGGATTTACTACAGCTTTACAGGTGCATGCTTGATGGCCATTGCTGTCTTAACGACTTATTTTGGAACATTACAATACAAACATAACAGGAATGCTGTTCAGAGTTATTCATTGGGGGATTTAATTAAACAGATTCTCACAGCCTTAAAAAATAGAAACTTTATATTATTCTTTTTTGGATATTTATTTATTGCTTCAAGTTGGGGAATTAGCAGTTCATTACAGCTATATGTAACAACATATTTTTGGGAGTTTGAAACCTCAATGTTAACCTTCTTTATTCCAATTTATGCCTTTGCTACCTTTAGTGCATTTTTAATCTTGAACCTATTTACTTCAAAATTTGAAAAGAGAAATCTGTTAATGATTGCTATTTTTGTTGCCGCTTTTATTAATGCATTACCGTTCCCGCTAGCTACATTTGGATTATTACCAGAATTTGGATCATGGAAATTATTTTTTGCCACTGCTCCTTTTTTATTTATCACTAGTACAGGCTTAGTAGCTTCAGCAATCATAAGGGAGTCAATGTTAGGAGACATTAGTGATGAGGTTCAATTAAACACAGGATTTGGACAACAGGGCTTAATGTTTGCAAGCTCCTCCTTTATAGGCAAACTTAATACAGGTTTAGGTATTTTATTATCAGGCCTGCTACTGGAGTTGATAAAGTTTCCGCAAGGTCAAGATGCTATTCCTAATGCAAATCAAATATTTAATTTAGCTTTTACCCAAGGGCCATTTGTTAGTTTATTGATGATTATTCCATTTTTTATTTTCTATTTTTATAAAATTGATAGAAAACGCCATAATGAAATTATCTCTGAAATTAAAAAAAAGCTATAATTATTTAAGTTAAACCATGGAAGCGCTGGAAACCACAAAATATAACCTTAAAGCTCAGTCTATCATTGAGTCAGCTGTCTTTAATTTTAGTCGAAATGGTTTTTACGGTACCTCTCTAGAGCACATCACCAGAAGCTTAAATATGACTGATAAGTCTATTTATTATTATTTTAAAAACAAAGAAGACTTATTTATTGCTGCTTTGCATCATACACAAGAAAGCCTTTGTTTAGCGATAACTGAAGCTAAAGCATTAAAGGTAAATGCATTGGAAAAAATACAATTTTTAGCCACACAATGCGCCTCAATTGATGGCTTAGAGCTCTTAGGCAATGTACCTCACGAAGTCAACAAACATAAGCTCTATCCAAAAATTGAAAAACGTTTAAAAAAACATCATCAAATTACTATTGGTTTTTTTGAAATGGGACAAAAAGATAAATCCATCATCGAAGGTAATCCAGTTGATCAATGGACACTCTATACCGGAGGCTTTTTGGCTTACTTTAATTGGTATAAATTTGTTGATAGATCTAAAGTTGATTACCAAAAACAAATTGATGATATGAGGTTTATGATTGAAAGAGCTTTTTCAACTGCTTATAAAAAGTCATGATTAAGCTACCACATATTATTACATTGATGCTTTGGTCATTTGGGCTTGTTAATTTGTTTGAACCTTTTAATGGTTTATTGGGACTCATAGCCTCATTTGTTTTTTATTTACTTTTAATAGCGCACATAGCAGAAATATTTATTTTTAATAACAAAATTAAGTCTCATTCAACTTCTTATCCATACGGCTTATTTATGACATTGCTTTATGGAGTCATCTATCTAAATACATTAGATAAAAAATAATTCATGAATACTCCTGCGGAGGGATTCATACCTCAAGGCTCGCGCGGTGTCTGGCTTCTGGCATGGCCGTCAATTATTACCAATTTACTTTATGCAACAGGATCAATAATTGCCATAAAAATTGTTGGGCAATTTGGGTCTGATGAAATTGCTGCTGCGGTTACTGGCCAAAGAATCTCATTTATTTTACAAGCGGTTCTTTCAGGAGTCTTGGCTGGCACAACAGCATTAGTAGCACGCAACTGGGGAGCTAAGAATTACGATAATGCCAGTCAATTTATTGTTACAACGGTTCAATTAGTTTTAGTTTTATCATTGCTAACAAGTTTCTTTGTACATAGATATGCACATGATATTTCTTTCTTTTTTGCCCTAAGAGGTGATGCACTTACTTATTCATCAGAGTATCTGAGAGTTCTATCTCCATATTTTATTTTCTATGGCTTAGGTATTGCTCTTATTACTGCTCTAAGAGCAGTTGGAGACGTAAAAACTCCTCTCATAATTGCGTTAATTATGAATATCTCTGGCGTCTTTTTTATGATTGTCTTAGCTAATGGTTACTTAGGATTTAAAAATTATGGTTATCTAGGTGCTGCTTTAGGCAATGGCATTTCATACCTTGTTGGTGGAGTATGCATAATTATTGCTTGGGTATCTGGTTTATTATCAGTAAGACCAAAAAAATATTTTGGAATCAATTTCTCGCAAATAAAAGAAATCCTTATTGTGGGTTATCCAGCTGCCTTAGAGCAAGTTGTTTTTCAGTTTGGCATAACTGCTTTTTTAATACTTGTTTCATACTACGGTACTGATGCCTATGCAGCATATGGAATTGGTGTTCAGATCCTTTCGTTTTCTTTTGTTATAGGATTTGGATTTTCCATTGCTGGAGCAACACTTGTTGGTCAACATTTGGGTGCATTAGATGTTAATCAAGCAAGAAGATCAGGTTGGGGCGCTATGCGACTTTCAATTATCTCTATGTCCCTGTTTGGGCTAATAATTTCATTATTTGCAGAGCCACTAGCGTATTTTATGATTAATGACGAGTCAGTTGTTAGATTAACAGTTCTATTTATTTGGCTGCTAGGTTCCATGCAGCCATTTATGGCAATTGAATTTTCTTTAGGTGGTGCTCTGAGAGGAGCAGGGGATACCAAAACTCCATTAATGATTACTTTGACTTGTTTGGTATTGATTAGGGTAAGTCTTGCTGGTCTATTCTTTTATTTTTCGTTACCAGTTGAGTATATTTTTGCTAGTTTGCTTGCTGATTATATAGTTAAAGGTTTCCTCTATACCTATAGTTTCCGTTCAGGAAAATGGGTACACGCAATAAAATCAACTTAAACGCGGATTTGTTTTAACGATCCTTTTCCATAAACGTTTTTCATCTGGATTAGGATTTTTTGAACTTAGATTATTAAAGAATTTTTCTAGGCATTCATAGAATTTTTCCTGATCATTTAAATTAGAATTAAATTTATCTTGTAACACCTTAAGGTTAATTTTGTCTCTAATTGACTGATCTTTTTTTAATGAATCCACATTAGCATGGATTTCAATTTCAATTACTGCCTCAGTTAAGAGATTCTTATCATTATTAAAATTAGATTTTTCAAGCATCTGTCTAATTTTATGAGGAATTGACCCCATTTCCTCCAGATTTTCAATTTTATCTATTAGTGATTCAAAATCTTTTAACTTATTCTTTTTCTTCTCCTCAGCTGCTTTGGTTTTTATACCTAAAAGATGTTTATTTACTTCAGTAAATTCTTTAGATTTAGAGGCATGTTTAATAGTTTCCAAGAAAGACTCGATATCATTTGGTGAAGAGTTACTTAATTCATCTTTAATATATTTCTTTAGTAATAAAATCTCCTCATCAGCCATTGCCTTTTTTTCAGCATAGAATTTATCTGCTGCTGCATTCAATTCTCTCCATAACCTATCATCATTTTTTCTTCCAGCAGATTGAATTCTTTGAAATTGAGTTTTAATTTCTAAAAACGCTTTAATGTTTTCAGAGTTATCTTCATTACTAAGCTCATTTACTTTTGTTATTAAATTTTCTTTTGAAAGCTTATTACTTGATTCTATGGTCTTAAGATGGTCAAAAATTGGTTTTCTTGCAGCTGAGAATTCTTTTTTTAAATGCTTGAAGTCATCATCACGAACAGGAGCAAACTTTTGCCATTCATCAAATTGATTCTTTAAATATTTATACAGATTTTTATTTTTTTTGAAGTCGCTACTTTGTACATATGAGTTAATTGATGCAATTATTTCTCTACGCTTATTGGCATTTTTAATTTTTATACTATCAAGCTCCGCAAAGAATTCTTTACAGGGCTGCCATGCTTTATCAGTTAGTGATTTAAACTCTTCCCATTGATCTCTACTAGCAGGCCTACTTGAATTATCTAGTTGTTGCCATTTTGTTTGGATTTCATGAATTTTATTTGCCTGATCCCTAGGCTTAAGCTCACCGGAATCATTAATTAAGGCTTGGACTTCTTTAATCATCTCAGCTCTTTTAGGATTTACGGCGAAGGATGAAACATCATTGAAGTATCGTGATTGAGCTAAAACAAAATTATGCTTATGTCTAAGCTTGTTTGGTACTGATGGTAGCGATTTTAAGTCCATGTTAAGGCTTTTAAGTAATTTTTGACCTGCCTTAATTGAACCATCATTAAAGTGAGACTCGATAGCGTCTATCTTTTGAAATAAATCTTTATGTGATCCCACTTTTTGTATCCGATGAAGTTTATAATTAGTAGTTCAATGAAAAAAAGAATTTTAACAGGTATTACCACAACTGGTATCCCTCATATTGGAAATTTTTTTGGCGCTATCAAACCTGCTATAGAATTATCCGATTCCAATGATGCAGAATCCTTTTTATTTTTAGCTGATTTACATGCAATTATTAAACAAAATGATCACTCAGCAATTGAGGATTCAGTTAAGAATGTTGCCCTTGCTTGGCTATCGGCAGGACTTAATCCTGATAGTACATATTTTTACAGACAATCAGATATTTCTGAAATAAGTGAACTAGCATGGATTTTGGGTTGCGTTACCTCAAAAGGCCTCATAAATCGCTCACATGCCTACAAAGCAGCTGTTGAACAGAATAGAGCTAGTAATTTAGATGATGATAAGGCAATCACGATGGGCTTATTTTCATATCCGGTATTGATGGCGGCAGATATATTAATTTTTAATGCAACTCATGTCCCGGTCGGAAGTGATCAAATTCAGCACCTTGAAATGACCAGAGATATCGCTGGCAGATTCAATCATATTTATAAAAAAGATTTCTTCAATCTCCCAGAGGCTTTTACCAATGATGATGCAAAGACAATACCGGGTCTTGATGGAAGAAAAATGAGCAAGTCGTACAACAATGTCATACCTTTCTTATGTTCAGAGAAAGAACTTCAAAAGGGAGTTATGCGTATTGTTACTAATTCACTTGAGCCTGGTGTTAAAAAAGACACAAAAGACTGTAATTTATTTACGATTTATTCATCATTTGCTTCAAATGATCAGATTGATACTTTAAAGAAACTTTATGCTGATGGGGTGGGTTGGGGTGAAGCTAAAAAATTAGTATTTAATGATTTAAATGTAATCATAGAGCCCGTGAGGGATCGTTATTTTGACTTGCTGCAAAAACCCGATTATTTAAATGAAGTTCTTGATCACGGCTCTTCAAAAGTGGCTCCAATAGCTAAAGAACTTTTAGAGAAGGTTAGAGATCTAGTCGGTATCAAAAAAATCAGTTAATAAAAATGAATAACCATCTTTTTTGGCTAAAATTTGGCCTATTTTCAGTGGGTTTAGGCCAATCATTTGCCTTTGTGCTTGTACCACCACTTGCAAGAGATCTTGGTTTATCAGAAATACAAACATCCACTATTTTTGCAATCTCTGCAGTTGCTTGGGCCATTACAAGTGCATCTTGGGGTAGAGCATCAGATCATTTTGGTAGAAGAAATATTGCAGTAATTGGCTTAATTGGGTATTCAATTTCCATTATCGCATTGATAACCCCTTTATTTCTTGTAGAGCAAAGTCTTCTAGCTTTTGTATACCTTTTTCCCTCGTTGATACTTGGGAGGTTAATAAATGGCCTAATTGGCTCTGCTACAAGACCTGCATCATTTGCTTATTTAGCTGATATAACACCACCTGAAAAAAGAACAGTTAAATTTGCCCGTATGGAGTCTAGTTTCTTGGCGGGAACCGTTCTAGGCCCTCTAATTGGCGGATTTTTATTCTTATTTTCACAATCACTTCCGTTTTATTTGTTTGCAGCTTGTGCATTAATTGCAGCATTTCAACTATATCTAAAAATGCCAAATACAAAAATAATGACTGATACTACAAATGAGATAAATACTATCTCTTTTAGAGATGCTAATGTCTGGCCATTTTTATTTTTTGCAGCACTTATAAGCTTCTGCCAAGCATCTTTACTTCAGAGCATTGGTTTTTATATAACAGATATTTTTAGCGATTTACCTGATTTACCTCTAATTATAAGTATTTGCTTCGCAATCCTTTCGATTTCAACTATTATTTCTCAATATTTATTTACAGATTTATTTGGCTTAGATAATTCTAAGTTACTCAAATACGGTATTTTAATTGTATTAATTTCATATTTATTTGCCGCTTACTCTAGCTCGATAGCTATTTTTTACTTCGCAATAATACTAAATGGTATTGGTTCAGGGATGATTAGGCCTGCTAACGCATCAGCGCTTTCACTTGCTCAAAGTCCTGAAAATCAAGGTTCTGCTGCTGGTTATTTGGGCTCTGTTATACCTATTGGACACATGCTAACTCCTGTTGTTGCGATGCCCATTTACCAAATTGATCCAACTTATTTATATATATTTAGCGCAATATTATGTTTTATCGCAGCAATCTTTATAATAATTAATCCAACAATGAAATCAGTAAAACTTTTAGAAAATGAGTAAATCTAAAGCATTATTACTTGTAAATTTGGGTACTCCAAATAAGCCAACTTATTTTTCTGTGTTTAGTTATTTAAGAGAGTTTTTATCTGATTATCGAGTGCTTGATGTGCCTGGCCCAATTCGATTTTTTCTTGTGAATTTTATTATATGCCCATTTAGATCGTTGAGCAGTTCAAAGCTTTACAAGAAGCTTTGGGAAAGAAATAACTCTGAATCTCCATTGATAAAACATGCAAATACTTTGAAGAGTATATTAAATGAGAGGCTAGATGATTATCAGGTTTTTTATGCAATGAGATACCAAAATCCATCTTTAAAAAACGTCATCAACTCAATTATGCAATCCAATCCATCAGAGATAGTAGTTTTTCCTCTATTTCCTCAGTATGCTTCTTCTACTACAGGAAGTGTGTTTGAAGCTTTCACAACAGAACTTTCTAAGTACTGGGTGGTACCAAAAGTTACATTTATAAATCAATTTTATACAAATCATAAATTTATTAGTGCATGGGCAAACAAACTATCAAGTTATGACTTGGATACCTACGATAGAATAGTTTTTTCTTATCACGGTTTACCAAATTCGCACGTCGATAAAGTCTATATGAATGGATTGTGTGCAGATAGAAATTGTGAATCTAATTTCAACGAAGAAAATAAGTTTTGTTATAAGGCTGCTTCATTTCATACAACGAAACTTATTCAAGAAAGATTGGGATTAAATGCAGATAAGTGTATTACTTGCTTTCAATCAAGACTTACAAAGAATTGGCTAACTCCATTTACAGATAGTGTCTTAGAGGAATTAGCAGCCAATAATCAAAAGAAGATATTGGTTTTAGCACCTGCCTTTACAGCTGATAATCTAGAAACACTAATCGAGATAGATGATGAGTATAAAGAATTATTTGTTGAGGCTGGTGGAGACACTCTTGATTTTGTCGAGTCTCTTAATGACGATGAAGAATGGGTTCAGGCTATAATTAATATTTTAGGAGAAACTAATGTTTAAGGATGGCTTATTAAAAGGGAAACGAATCCTTGTAACGGGTGGTGGTACAGGCCTAGGAAAGGAAATGGCAACACATTATGCGTCATTAGGGGCTGATATTGTAATCTGTGGTAGGCGTTTAAATGTATTAGAAGAAACTGCTGATGAAATTAAATCAATTCATGATGTTGATGTATTAGCTCAATCTCTCGATATTAGATCACCACAAGATGTTGATGATTTTATAGATCAAATATTTGCAACTAAGCCGCTTGACGGGTTAGTAAATAATGCAGCTGGTAACTTTATCTCACCAACTAAAATGCTTTCTCCAAGAGGTTTTGACGCAATTGCAAACATTGTGTTTCACGGAACTTTCTATGTCACTCATTCAGTTGGTCGAAGATGGATAGAAGCAGGACTTAAAGGAAATATTATTTCCATTCTAGCAACATGGGTGTGGACCGGATCTCCTTATGTAGTTCCTTCAGCCATGAGTAAGTCTGCTATCAATGCAATGACAAAATCTTTAGCTGTTGAGTGGGGTCCTTACAATATTAGGGTTAATGCAATTGCACCTGGTCCTTTTCCAACTGAAGGAGCTTGGGCTCGCTTAAGTCCAAAAGGAGACTTAGATAATGATAGTTCCTATAGTGCGATCCCGCTTGGCAGAGTGGGTGAAATGTCAGAATTACAAAATTTAGCTTCATTTTTAATGGCAGATGGTTGCGATTATCTAACTGGGCAAACTATTGCTATCGATGGAGCTCAATATATTACTGGCGGAGGCACTTTTTCTGGGCTTTCAAAACTCAAAGATTCCGATTGGGAAGAGATTAAAAGTATGATTAAATCTACCAATGAAAAGGATAAGGCTAATAGAAACACTTAAATAGGGGTAAGTTATGACAGATATGCATTCAGTATTAAAAAAACAGAAGGATTACTTCATTAAAAATGGTGCTCCATCTTATGAATTAAGAATTGATCGTCTTAATAGAATGAAAGATATTGTTTTAAAGAATAAAGATAAAATTGTTGATGCGTTAAATGAAGATTTTGGGGTAAGATCAAAGAATCAATCAATGGTTACAGATGTTTATTCAATTATTCCTGATATTGAGTACACAAAAAAGAATCTCAAGAAATGGATGAAGGTAGATAAAAGAAAACCATCATTTCCATTTGGTTTACTTGGCGCTAAAGCAGAGGTTCGTCATGAGCCAGTAGGTACTGTTGGAATGATCTCACCATGGAATTTCCCGGTAAACCTTACTTTTGCTCCTTTAAGTGCTGTATTTGCTGCCGGTAATCAAGTTATGCATAAACCTAGTGAATATACTGAAAATACCGCAAATCTCTTAAAAGAAATGTGTGATTCTGCATATGATGAAGAAGAATTTGCAACGATTCTTGGCGGGCCTGAAATAGGTGCTGAATTTTCTTCTCTTCATTTTGATCACTTGCTCTACACAGGGAGTGGAAATGTTGGAAAGTTAATAATGAAGGCTGCATCCGAAAACCTCGTACCAGTAACACTTGAACTTGGTGGAAAATCTCCAGTTATTATTGGTGATGGAGCAGATTTAACAACAACAGCAAAAAGAGTAATGATGGGTAAAACAATGAATGCTGGTCAAATTTGCTTGGCACCAGATTACATACTAGTAAAAGATTCTAAGGAACAAGAGGTTGTTGATGAGCTAAAAGCAGCTACTGCTGAGTACTATCCAGATATTAAGCATAACCCTGATTACACTAGCATTATCAACCAGAAACACTACGATAGAATTAATGGATTGGTTGATGATGCAAAATCCAAAGGTGCTAATGTAGAAGAAATCAATCCTGCCAATGAAGATTTCTCACAACAAGAGGCTTATAAGATTCCTCCAACTTTGGTAAGAAATGTTAATGATGATATGGAAATTATGCATGAGGAGATCTTTGGTCCGGTTTTACCAATTAAAACTTATCAAGACATTAATGAGACTACTGAGTATGTAAATTCAAAAGATCGTCCTTTAGGTTTATATTATTTTGGACAGAATAAAGCTGAAGAGGATAAAGTTCTTAACAATACTACTTCCGGTGGTGTGACAGTTAATGATGTAGTGGGGCACATTCAAGTAAGTGACTTGCCATTTGGTGGAGTTGGACCTTCTGGAATTGGCAGATATAAGGGCTATGAAGGATTTCTTAATTTTTCAAATGCGAGAGCTATAAGTAAGCAAGTTGGTTCTAGGTTTGATAAGTTTTTCGAAGCAATCAGACCGCCTTACAAAGGCGATATTGAAAAAGTATTAAAGCAAATAGCCAAATAAACATGTTCAAATTACCCATATCGTTGGGTATTAGATATCTAACATCATCAAAAGGGGCGTATGGCTCCTTTTATTCAATTATTTCAATCATTGGATTAACTATTGGTGTTGGTGCATTAATTATTGTTTTATCTGTTATGAATGGATTTGAGCGTGAGTTGCAAACACGTATTTTAGGAGTTATTCCACATGCTTTAATCAAGTCTGACAATCCTATTAACTATAAAGACAAAACTTTAATAGATTCATTGAATGTTGAGGGTATTGAAGCCTACGGCCCATATATTGAGCTTCAAGGACTAATAGGCAGTGATGATCGATCAAGGGGAGTGTTTATCTCAGGTATTGATCCTGAATCTGAAAACAAAATGTCTATACTTCCAGAATTTATGGTTCGGGGATCATTGAATGATCTAAAAGAAAAATCTGGTGTAGTTATTGGGTCATGGCTATCAAGGTATTTAAATCTTTCACTAGGTGATGAAGTTACTTTATTTACTAATTCAACTAGAACAAATATTTTTGGAACTTATCCCAGAACAATAAAAACTAAAATTGTTGGAATATTTGAACTTAATGCTGAGCCTGATCAGAGTCTAGTCTTAATTCACCACAATTTTGCTAGAAATTTAGTAAGTCTTGAGGATGGCTATACATCTAGCATTAGAATTAAAACGATGAACCTTTTTGAAGTCGATAGAGTTGGGTATAGCGTTATTAATCAACTTCCAACAGATTATTTCTTCAGTACTTGGAAATTAACTCAAGGAACCCTCTTTAAAGCAATTCAAATGGAGAAAAGGTTAGTAAGTTTACTCATGTTTTTAATTGTTACTGTTGCTTCTTTCTTAATTCTTACAGCTATAGTTACAACCGTTAAGTCCAAAGAAAGAGAGATAGCTGTTCTAAAAACTTTAGGAATGAGGGATTTGGATATAACAGTAATTTTTCTTACTCTGGGCTTATTAATTTCTTTGATTGGGATAACCCTTGGTCTCATCTTAGGGATTATTATTACTTTGAACTTAAATAATATTATTTATTTAGCAGATATTTTATTTAATTATAGATTTCTTGATCTTGACGCATACTTCATAAGTTATTTCCCTTATGAATTCAGATTAAATCAATTTGTATTCACAACAGTATCCGCAATGATATGTTCAATATTATTTGCAATTTATCCTTCTGTAAAAGCCTCAAAACTTGAACCGGTTGAAATTCTTAGATATGAATAAAATAAAAATCATAGAATTAAGTAAAAATTATCAATCGAATAAGCAAAATCAGTTGGTTCTAGATAATCTAAATGCTGAAATTAATTTAACTGGTTTAACTTCTCTGCAAGGTAAATCTGGCTCAGGTAAATCAACGCTAATGCATATTTTATCTGGGCTTTTAAAACCTACATCAGGTCGCGTTTTGGTTAATGAGATAGAAATATATAAAACTAAACCGTTAGAGCGTTCAAGTCTTATTTCATTTGTTTATCAATTTCATGCCTTGTTAGAAAATCTATCGGTATACGAAAATATTTATCTACCTAGGAAAATACATAAAAATAATGACTCAGATGAATTTATCAATGATTTAATTAGTCAATGTAAGCTCGAAAAGTTACTTAAAAAGTATCCTAGTGAATTATCCGGTGGAGAAAAACAAAGAGTATCTATTGTTAGAGCCTTATCTAACAAACCAAAATGTGTTCTTTTGGATGAACCTACGGGTAATCTTGATGATGAAACATCTTCAAGTGTGCAGGAAATGTGCCTTGATATTAATAAAGCCTTCAATATCGGTATGTTTGTAGCAACGCATGATAGAGGCTTTGCAAGTAAAATGCAGTACCAGTATAAAATAGAACAGAAAAGTCTGATGGTGATTAATGATTGATTATTTAACAGCTGGCGGTTGGTTTATGCTGCCTTTATTAATTTGCTCAGTTTTATTAATTTCTATTGTTATTGAGCGTATATGGTTTTTACAAAAAAGATTGGTTAGTCCCGAAGGCCTCCTAAGAACTTTTATTAATCACTCAAAAGATCAATCCATAACTATTCAACAACAGGATTCATACGTTGAATCATCATCACTTGGCGAACTCTTAGTGACAGCTTACCGATTCAAAGATAAGCCAAGAAATATAGTTGAAGATAAGGTTGTGGAGGCATCATCAAACGTCAGAATGAAGCTTGAAAGAAATCTCAATATGCTGGGTATTATTGCTAGTATTAGCCCCTTATTAGGATTGCTTGGAACTGTGGTTGGAATGATTACTGTTTTCGCAAACATTAACCTTATTGATGGCTCGTCAAACAGCGATCTTTTGGCATCTGGTATATCTGAAGCCCTAATAACAACCGCTTTTGGTTTGTTGGTTGCTGTTCCTGGACTTATTTTTTATAAATATTTCTCAGCTAGAGTCAACCTACATATGTTAAATATGCAAAATGAATTAAGTAAGTTTGTTGATTTTCTAGATTTAAAATGAACTTTGCTACTAAAAATCAATCTAACGATGTCACCATTGAGATTACCCCGTTAATAGATATTGTTTTTTTACTAGTAATATTTTTTGTTGTGACTTCAAAGATTGATACAAATCAGGCGCTCAATATTGATTTGCCTGAAACATCTTCCTTTTCATCGGTATTGGTTGAAAATCAGGAGATGATTTACCTATATGAATCAGGAAAATTAAGATATGGAGATATTTCAGTGGATATTGAATCCAGTGAAACACTAATTAGCTTTATATCAAGCCAAATCCCAAAATCAGA
>CACMYW010000023.1:0-14967 GCA_902617955.1 uncultured SAR86 cluster bacterium | reverse complement strand
GAAATCAAATCTGATTTTTCTGGAACAATTAAATCTATTAACATTGAAGATGGAACGCCTGTAGAATTCGATCAAAATCTTATTACAGTAAGTTAAATGACAAAAAAAGTTTTAATTGCCAATAGGGGAGAAATTGCGTTGCGTGCTCTAAGAGCATGTAAAGAAGTTGGCCTAAAAACAGTTGGTGTCTACTCTAGTGGCGATCAAGAGCTTAAACATTTGAGATTTGCTGACGAAACAGTTTGCATAGGTCCGTCCAATCCAATTGAAAGTTACCTTTATATACCGGGCATACTCTCCGCAGCTGAGGTGACAGGCTCTGATGCGATTTACCCTGGATATGGATTCCTGGCCGAAGATCATGAATTTGCTGAAAAATGTGAAGGAAGTGGTTTTAAATTTATAGGACCCTCCTCTGCCGTTATTAAAAAAATGGGAGATAAGATTACCGCTAAAACAATAGCTGAACAATCTGGAATTCCAACTGTTCCAGGCTACAAAGACAAACTTCCAGAGAGAAAGAGTGAATTAGAAAAAATAGCTACGAAAATAGGATTTCCCATAATGATCAAAGCAACTGCCGGTGGAGGAGGAAGAGGAATGAGGGTTGCTAATGATATTAATGAGTTAATCTCAGGCATTTCGATTACCCAACAAGAAGCAAAAAATGCTTTTGGAAATGAGACTTTATACCTAGAAAAATATATTGAAAATCCTAGACATATTGAAGTTCAGATTTTTGGTGATGGTAAAGGTAAAGCAGTCCATCTAGGAACAAGAGATTGTAGCCTGCAAAGAAGACATCAGAAAATTATTGAAGAAGCGCCAGCTGTAGATATTGATGAGGGTGAAACACAGAAAGTATTATCAGCGTGCGTGAATTTATGTGAATCAATAAAATATGAAGGCGCAGGAACTATTGAATTTCTTTATAAGGATAAAGAGTTTTTCTTTATAGAAATGAATACAAGAATTCAGGTTGAACATCCGGTAACTGAAATGATAACTATGTTTGACCTTGTCAAAGCGCAGCTAAAAGTAGCATTGGGCATGGACTTTGTCCTTGATCAAAACCGAATCACTTTTAAAGGTCATGCAATGGAATGCAGGATTAATGCAGAAGATCCTGTCACATTCATTCCATCGCCTGGCAAGATAACAAAAATGCATCCTCCAGGAGGTTTTGGGATAAGATTTGATTCGCATATATACTCTGGCTACACAGTGCCACCATATTATGACTCTTTGCTTGCAAAGATAATTACTGCAACAAATAAACGCAAATCGTGTATCAAAAGAATGAAAAATGCACTGGATGAGTTTTTTGTAGAGGGCATTAAAACCAATCACGCTCTACATATTGCATTAATGAATGATCAAACATTCCAAGATAACAAACACAATATTAATTATCTTGAAAATAATTTTATGAAGCAGTTTGCAAATGACTGAATCATATAACCCCAAAATAGTAGAAAAAGCTGCCCAATCTTTTTGGGATGAAAAAAATAGTTTTGCAGCAACAGAAAGTGAAAAACCTAAATATTATTGTCTTTCAATGTTTCCATATCCGTCTGGAAAATTGCACATGGGTCATGTTAGAAATTATACGATTGGGGATGTAATCTCAAGGTTTAAGCGCATGCAAGGTTTCAATGTGCTTCAGCCTATGGGTTGGGATTCATTTGGTTTACCAGCCGAGAATGCTGCAATTGAAAATAATGTTTCCCCAAAAGAATGGACCGTTCAAAATGTTGATGCTATGCGGGGACAGCTTAAAAGTTTGGGCTTCAGTTACGACTGGAACAGAGAGTTTGCTACCTCATCACCTGACTACTATAAGTGGGAACAATCTTTTTTTAATAAACTCTTTGACCAAGGACTGATTTATAAAAAAGAATCAGAAGTAAATTGGGACCCTGTTGATGAAACAGTTTTAGCCAATGAACAAGTGATTGATGGAAAGGGATGGAGATCTGGAGCAACAATAGAAAAAAAGAAAATTGATCAATACTTTATAAAGTTAACAGATTATGCAGAAAAGCTTTTAGAGAACATTCAAGAGCTCAATGGTTGGCCTAACCAAGTAAAGCTGATGCAGGAAAATTGGATTGGAAAATCTCTGGGATTAGAGTTCAATTTTCAAATTAAAGATCATAGTGATGCCTTAAGAGTTTTTACAACAAGGCCTGATACAATTTTTGGTGCAACATATTGTGCTGTGGCTATGGATCATCCCTTAGCAATCTCATTGATAGAGTCAAATCCAAAAATCCATGATTTTGTTGAGAATAATAAAAATACAATGACATCAGAGGCAGCAATTGCAACTCAAGAAAAACTAGGAATAGATACCGAGCTAAAAGCAATTCATCCTTTCACGAGGGAAGAAATTCCAATTTGGATAGCAAATTTTATTTTGATGGACTATGGCACTGGAGCAGTAATGTGTGTTCCGGGACATGATCAAAGGGATTGGGAGTTTGCAAAAAAGTATAGTATTTCTATCAAACAAGTCATTCAGTCTGATCAAGATAATGGAGTTAGTGAAGGTGCGTTAGAAGACAAAGGTATTCTCATTAATTCTAAACAATTTAATGGCTTAGATTTTAATGATGCTTTTGATTCGATAACTAAAGAACTTGTTAAGACTAATAATGCTGAAGTCAAAACAAATTTTAGACTGAGGGATTGGGGAATTTCTAGGCAAAGATATTGGGGTTGCCCTATTCCGATAATTCATTGCGATGATTGTGGCCCTGTAAAGGTTCCGGAAACTGATCTTCCGGTTGAACTTCCAGAAATTGATAATATTTCCTCAAAAGGTCTAAACCTTTCAACCTTTTCTGATTGGATCGCTGTTAAATGTCCAAAATGCTCTAAGGATGCTACTCGTGAGACTGATACCTTTGATACGTTTTTTGAAAGTTCTTGGTATTTTGCTAGGTTTGCAGGTATCAGCGACAAAGAAATGATCAGCAAAGAAGCCAACTATTGGCTTCCAGTAGATCAATATGTCGGGGGTATAGAGCATGCAATCCTTCACCTTCTGTATGCAAGATTCTTCAATATCCTAATGCATGAGAATAAGCTAATTCATAACGAAGAACCCTTCACTAAGCTTCTAACTCAAGGCATGGTTTTGGCAGATGCTTTTTATGTGCAAGATGAGGCAGGAAATAAAACTTGGCTGAGTAAAGACTCACTCGACGACAAAAATGATGAGCTTCTTGATAATTCAGGAAACAAAGTTTTTAAAGATGGCATGTCAAAAATGAGTAAATCAAAACTTAACGGAGTAGATCCAAAAGAGATGATTGATAAATATGGGGCTGATACAGTGCGGTTATATATGATGTTTACATCACCTCCGGAACAGACTCTCGAATGGTCAGAAAACGCAATTGAAGGTTCTTACAGATTTATTAAGAGATTCTGGACGTTAGTTGAAGGCAGATCTAATAATATTGAAGAGCCAAGTGCATTTAATAAGGAGGAAGAAACATTAAGAAGAAAATCCCATCAAACGCTTAAAAAAGTATTAAAAGATTATGAAGAAAGAAACTCTTTTAATACCGTGATTGCAGCGGTAATGGAGTTAATTAATGCAATCCCAGAGTCATTTAAAAAAGAGGATGCTTCAGAATCACAAAAATATTGCCTTAATGAAGCAATTGAGTTTTCACTTAAGATATTATCCCCAATAGCTCCTCATGTAACTTTAGAGTTATGGTCCAAATTTAATTCCTCTCAAGATAAAAGTTTATTTGAAACAAGTTGGCCCGAATTCAGAGAAAATTTGATTTTTGATGATAACTTTGAATTAATCATTCAAGTAAATGGAAAAGTCCGTGGGAAAGAGAAAATTGAAAAAACCTTAACAGAAGAGGAAATCAAAAGTATTGCGCTTTCTAATGAAAATGTTTCAAAGCACATACAGCTAGACAATATCAAGAAGGTGATTTATGTTAAAGAAAAACTAATTAATTTTGTAATCTAATGGCATTAATAACACCCTTTGACGATTTTCCAATACATCAAACAGCTGAAACCTTAGCTGTCCCGTCATCATCTGATCGCAATCATTACGATAGATATTGGTTTAATGGGTTTAGCGATGAAAAAGACTTTCTTTTTGAAATCGGTGTTGGCTTTTACCCTAACAGACACATTATGGATGCACATTTCAGCATCTCAACTGCAGGAAAACAATACTCGTATCATGCTTCTGCAAGAATGAATCCAGCAAGATATCCGATAAATATTGGACCAATCTCCCTTGAAATATTAGAGCCCATGCAAAAAATTAGATTCAGCTTAAAAGATCCTGAAAAAAAACTCAGCTGTGATTTAATTTTTAGTGCTATTACAGAGCCCCATCTTGAACCAAAATCTTTGATGATTGAAGGAACGAGGAAAATACTTGAAACAAGCAGATTCACTCAGTTTGGTAAATGGGATGGAAGCATTGAAACAGAATCTGGAAACCTAGATCTTACAAAAGAATATGGAACTAGAGATAAATCTTGGGGTGTTAGGCCAGTAGGAGAACCTGAGATTGGCGCTCCTGGAAAACTTAATGCTGAACCAGGAGTATATTGGTGCTGGATTCCAATAAATTTTGGAGATACTTTTACTCATTTTGGAACTTTTGAAGATCATGATGGAAATTCTACACAACTCTCTGCAGATTTAGTTGAAATTTCAGATAATGAAGTTATCAAGCCTCTTAATAATATTTCACATAAAGTTGATTGGATAAAAGGGACAAGATGGTCAAGCGGTGCTCAGATTTCAGCTCAAGAGGGAGATAAAAAAATTGAGATTAATGCAAAGGTTTGTGGGCCTAGATTTCACTGCAAAGGTATTGGTTATCAGCATCCCGAATGGGGCCATGGTTTCTGGAAAGGTGAAGAGGCTGTAGGCTATGAAGTTTGGGATCTAAATGAAATTAACCCTGAAGATTACTCGTTCTTTCACATACATCAAATAATTAAGGCCACAATGAATGATTCCGAGGGTTATGGGACTCTTGAAAACCTTGTAGTTGGAAGACATGATCCTTCAGGATTCAAGGATCTTTTTGATGTTACTGAATAAAAAATCGCTTTTCATACCATTAGTCTTATTAATTTGCTCTTGTAATACTAGTTATCAACCTCTTCAATCTAATAGTATCTTCATTGCAAATGATGTTGATGTTCGCTTTGCAGAATTAGTTCACAAAAGATTTTTTCATGAAATAAAAACAGAGCAAAGAATTGATATTTTGGAGCTGAAATATTATGAGAAATCATTCTTTTCTGGCATAGGTGCAAGACCAACTAATCTGGAGATTTACTATGACTTGTCATACAGGCTGAGTAATGAAAATAAAATTCAAAACATAAATGTAAAAGATAATGTTTATGTAAATGAGTTTAATCCGATAGCTCAAAATAATGCGGTCAGTCAAATCTCTTATGAGCTCATGAATCAGCTGGTTGACGAATTGATAATGAAGGTAAGAAATTAGTGGAAACAAGCTATATAAAATTTATTCAGAAATCTAAAATCAATCTAAAGAGCTTTTTTTTATATGGCAATGAAGAAGTTTTACGTCAAGATTGTAGTGAGCTAATATCCAGAAATTTCTGTTCAGAAGGTTACTCTAAATTAGTCACATTTGGTTTGGATGGTTTTGATAATCTTGAGGAAGAAATATTAAAACTTTCAGGTGGATCATTATTTCAAGAAAAATTAATAATAAAAATTAAGCACTTAGAGGGCAGGTTCCCTGAAATTCTTAAAAAACTTATTGAAGAAGAAAAATTTAATACGAATGATCAAAATGTATTCATCATTGAATCAGCCCAATCCAAGCTCAATAAGAGTACAAAATGGGTTAAAGCTCTCGACGCAAACCTAGAAATTATTAATTGCAATAAACTTAATATTTACGAAGAAAAACTATGGTTAAAAAACCAACTTTCATTTTTACCAGAAAAATATCTCGGTCTTGTTGGATCAGCAATTCATAATAATTTTACAGGTAATCTATTAATGCAAAAAAATGAAGTTTCAATTTTAAAACTTGTTGAAGACGAAAAGATTGAAGAAACAATTAAAGATTACTCAGTAATGCAAAATCATGAAATCTTTGATTTAGAGAATGCTATAGTTTGTACTGATTTTGATAGAGCACGAAAGATTATCAACTCAATCAGAAATAATAATTCTTCGGTTCCACCATTAGTAAGCTGGATATTATCCAAGGTAATTTCATCATGCTACGGAATCAAGAGCGCTTATGGAAAACCAAACTTATATGATTTAGGAATATGGCGTGATGTTCAATCTGAATATATGTCTTTCTCTAGCAAAATAGACTTTAATCAAATTGATTCGCTTGCAAATGCTTTTTTACTTGATAAATCTTCCAAAGGAATACATCCAATCAACTCGTGGAATGTGTTAGAAACAATTATTAGTGATCTTGAAAATAGTCTTTTATCGAATTAGTAAATGCCTCTTTAGCATTTCTAAATAGAGCATCGTCTGGGTCCATTTGATAGCCGTGATTCAAAATTGATTTTATTGGTTGAACTCCTCTTGTAGAGCTCGTAAACCAGATAGTCGATACTGAATCTAAAAATGAAACTGGACAGTCAACTTGTTTTACATTGATATCTTTCTTTTGCAGAGAAGAAATAAAGAACTCTCTGGTAACTCCTGGAAGAATATTTTCTTCTAGGCTTGGAGTATAAATTTCATTTTCATAAGTCATAAATATGTTGCACGCGCCACCTTCAACAATTTTATTATCGCTAATTAAGATTGTTTCATTGCAACCATCATTGTAAGCATCATTCATGTTCAAGACGTTTCCAAGCAGAGAAGTGGTCTTGATATTACAATGGGACCATCGATTATCTTGATTGAGCTTTGCAATTATTGGATCACTGGATAATGTAACTTCACCTGCGTATCCAAATCTCTCAGGAACGAGTTCCTCTTTGACAATATGCGATCTTACAGAGTCAACTCCTCTAGAAATTTGATAATAAACGTAAGCATTTGAATAGTTCTCTACCGATTTTCCTAATTGCTCAATCTCTTTTTTTACAACAGTGAAATCTAATTCAATTTTTAAAAAATCTGCGCTTACTTTGAATCTATCGATGTGTTCATCAAGACATAAAGATTTTCCACTATAGTAGGGGATGACTTCATAAATACTATCTGAGAAAGTATATGCACGAGAAAGTGGTGAAACCTTTATCTCATTAAGCGGCATGAATGCGCCTTGGTAGACGCCTTGAATCAAGTCAGTCATTAAAATTGAAGAGTCCTATAAACCATAAGATAATTTTTGCGATTATTCTGCCAAAAAATCCCTTCTCGTCAATATCTTCAAGCGCAATAAGTGATTCAGAAACAACAATATTATTATTAGAAATAACTTCAACAAGCCCCAGCTCATCACCAGCTTTTATGGGTGCTTGTATGTTGTTTTGAATTGTATAATTTATAGTTAAGTTTCTGAAGTCTCCTTTTGGCAGGGTCACTAGAAGATCATCCTCCAAACCTATCGAAACTGATTCTTTTTTGCCACCCCAAACTGTTGAGGACTTGAGCTCTTTGTTACCTTCTAATAATTTTTGTGCTGCATAAAATCTGAAACCATACTCGAGAAGTCTTTGTGATGCGTCAAACCTTTCTTTATCAGATTTACTTCCAGCAACAACGCTTATTAATCGCATATCATTTCTTTTTGCAGATGCAATTAGGCAATATCCAGCGGCTTCAGTATGGCCTGTCTTCATCCCATCGACAGATTCATCCCGCCAGAGTAATTTATTGCGGTTGAGCTGCCTTATATTGTTAAATGTAAATTCTTTTTCTTTATAAAGATCATAATGCGATGGAAATTCATCAATCAGTGCTCTGGATAAAACAGCAAGATCCCTTACGCTGGTAAAATGGTCAGCATCTGGAAGGCCAGTTGAGTTTTGAAATAGTGTATTTCGCAAACCAAGAACTGAAGCATACTCATTCATAACATCAACAAAGATTTGTTCTGAGCCAGCTACATATTCAGCAAGTGCAACTGCTGCATCATTGCCTGATTGGATAACCAGGCCCTTTAGCAAATCATCAACCGAGACACGCTTTCCAACCTCAATAAACATTCGAGATCCTTCCATCTTCCATGCCTTTCTTGAAATTAATACATTGTCATCATTTGAAATCATGCCTTGGTCAATTTGATCTGCAACGATGTAACCAGACATAACCTTTGTCATGCTTGCAGGCTCGATTTGAGAATTAGAGTTGGATTCAGCTAAAATTTTTCCAGTTGTTGCGTCCATTAAAATATAGCTGGTGAGATTTAATTCGGGAGGCGTTGGCACAATAGATTGAGCCGAAGCACTAACTGCGAATAGTGAAAAAATTAAATAACTTTTTAAAATATTATTTTTCATAAAAATTCTTGTGCAAGGTCATACACAGCCTTTGCATAAAAATGACTCACATTGTACTTCGTAATAGCTATAAAGTTTCTTGTGCCAACAAAATAATTGGTACTTTTATTGGTCTCATAACTTAGCAGCAAAACATCAGTATTTAATCCTTCAAAATTAAAATCAATAGCATTTTTAGGGGACATTGTTTTGCTGTCAAAATTAACTTTTTTTCTTACATTATTTACTATGTTTGAATCAAACCCTTCAAAGGAGTCATTTACCTCCCAAATAATGGGATAATTTGATTTCCAGCCATGTTGAAAAAGATAATTTCCTATGCTTCCAATTGCATCTTCAACAGAGTTTAGTAAATCAACAGACCCATCATTATCAAAATCAACTGCATATGCCCTATAACTTGAAGGAATAAATTGTCCATAGCCCATAGCACCAGCATAGGAGCCCTTAAGCTTAAAAATATCAAGATTATTCTCTCTGGCCAAAAGAAGGAGGTTGATCAGCTCCTGTGAGAAAAAATTTGACCGTCTCGGATAATCAAAGCTTAGAGTAGACAGTGCATCTAAAACTCTGTAAGTACCCATAATTTTTCCATATCTTGTCTCTACCCCTAGAATTGCTGTAATAACTTCCTTGGGAACACCAAATTGAGCTTCTGCTCTTTCTAAAGTCTCAAAATTATTTTTAATAAATAGTTTTCCATTTTTTATACGTTTTGGTTCTATGAACAATTTTCTATATCTTTCCCATGTCCAAGTGAATTCAGCTGGAGAATTCATTGAGTCAATGATTTTTTGTTGCTTCTCAGCTTGGCCTATTATTAACTTGATTTCTTCTGGACTGAAATTATGTTCTTCAACTAAAGCTTTTTGAATGACTTCATATTTAGGATGTTCAAAATCATATCCGGACAAATGAAAGCTAGACATTAAAAGAAGTAAAAGAATTCTCATTTTGGTATGAATTTTTTATGTGTTGACATCGAGGTTATTATCCCAAACATCAGAAATATTGAAAGTAGAGAGGTTCCTCCTCTACTAAAGAAAGGAAGGGGCATTCCCACTACAGGTATAAGTCCAATTACCATTGCAAGATTAATCATGACATTAAAGCCGAATGTAAAAATAAATCCACCTATTACTAGGCGACAAAAGCGATCACGAGCATTAACAGCCAGATAAAATGTTCTCAAAAGAACAAAGGTGTACAGAAATAACAATAGTAGTACACCAATAAATCCAAACTCCTCTGCCAAAACAGAAAAAATAAAGTCTGTTTGTGTTTCAGGAAGAAAGTTGAGATGTGTCTGACTGCCCTCCCCGTAACCTTTTCCAAAGAAGCCGCCACTACCGATTGCAATTTTTGATTGAATAATATTCCATCCTGAACCATAGGGGTCTGACTCAGGATTAAAAAGAGTCCAAATACGTTCTCTCTGAAATGGTTCAAGGAGATTATTCCATATGAAGGGGGAGAAAATTAAAATTGCTGCAATTGTAATTCCAATAAAAACCCAACTTAAGCCAGCTAGAAAAAGTACTAAAAATCCAGATGCAGCAATCAGTAATCCCGTCCCAAGATCTGGTTGAATATAAACAGATAAAAAACAGGCCAAAATAAAGAAGATTGAAATAGCTGTTTGCTTTGCGTTAATTGGTAGCTTTTTATCAAATAAAAAAGATGCTAAAAAAAGTGGTAGGGATATTTTCAAAAGCTCTGAGGGCTGAAATGAAAATCCAAAAAGCCTTATCCATCTTCTGGCTCCATTTATTTCGGGACCAAAAAAGTAAGCTATAAATACCAGAACTAAAGTTCCAAAAAGAATAAGTGAAGAGAACCTCCTATATATGTCAGGGTCAGGCTGACTAACAAATAAAAACAATATGAGTCCTAAAACAACATAAATTGATTGCTTGAAAACAATAGTTGTATCGCCCTCTGATGCACTGAAAAGAATCAAGACTCCAACCATTGCTAATAATGAGATGCCTATAAAAATATATGGATCTAAATAAATTTTTTTGATCATTCTTTTAATAACTCTTTAAGGACTCTCAAAGCTACTGGACCTGCTACAGATCCACCACTCTCTCCATTCTCTATAATGACACTGACGGCATACTTGGGTTTTTCAGCCGGAGCAAAAGCAACAATAATTGCATGATCTCTTAGACCTTGATCCTCTCTAATCCTTTCATACTCTTCTCTAGAATCCAAACTAATGATCTCCCCTGTTCCAGTTTTTGCAGCGATAAGAAAGTCTTTTTGGTCTCTGATTCGTCTTGCTGTTCCATAATCAGATTCGACTACACTCTCCATTGCTTTATGAAGAAGTCTCCAATCTTGTTGATTAAAATTTTCTAGTTCAATCTCAGATGATGGCATCTTTCCACTTAAAGAATTATTTAAAAACAGTGGTTTTTTCGTCCCTTTATTTGCCAACACTGCTGTGTAATGAGCTAATTGAATTGGGGTAGCACTAATATATCCTTGTCCTACTCCAATATTGACTGTGTCGCCTTTAAACCATCCAAAATTTAGGTTATTCATTTTCCATTGAGGTCTTGGAACCAATCCTCCATCCTCCAAGATGCAATCAACGCAAACAGCTCTTCCAAAGCCAAATTTTTCAAAATCATCTGCCAATTCATTTATTCCAGAGTTATAGGCAAGATTAAAAAAATATGTATTTGAACTTCTTATTAGGGCTTGATTAAGATTGATTGAACCATGAGCTATTTCGCCCCAGCTTCTAAAAATTCTTCCGTCTTCCGGTAATTCAAAAAAACCTGGGTCATCAATCTTTGTTTTCCAGCTTATTTGACCTCTATTTAAAGCATGAATACCTACCAAAGGTTTGATAGTCGAGGCAGGAGGATATCTTCCAGCGACAGATCTATCAAAGAAGGGTTTATCAGGATCATTTATTAAATCTTCATAATCTAATTGGCTAATCCCATTTGCCATTTTATTAACTGAAAAAGTTGGGTAACTGTAGATTGCTATAATCCCTCCTGTTTCTACATCTACAGCAACGATCGAACCCTTTCTTTTGCCTAATTGATTAGCTGCTACTTTTTGAGCACCAATATCGAGAGTAGTTAAAATATTGTCTCCATTGATTGGAGGCGTATAACTCAACTCCTTGACTAGACGCCCTCTTGCATCAACCTCGAATTGCTTAATACCAAATGTACCGGTTAAGCTTTGGTTATACGTCTTCTCAAGACCTGCTTTACCTTCTATTAATCCATTGGCATATGAAAAAACTGCATCTCTCCAGCTATTGGATCTAAATCTATTTTGTTCATCTAAATTATTATCTCTGGCACCACCCGTGTAACCAAGAACATGAGAAAAAATCTCATCATATCTTGAAACCCTTCTGAATCTTTTGCCAACAAAAGCTTCCTTATGCTCAAATCCTCTAACTTCAAATCTTGCGATTTCAATTTCAGATAAGTTTTTTTTAAGAACCAGCTCTCTATTAAAAAATGCCTTAGAATTAAAATTTTTAATGTAAAGATCGATCTCATCTTTATCAAGATCAATAATACTCTCAATTTTCTTTAGAAACTCATCAACATCCTTAATGTCCCTTGGGGTAGTAACTAAATCAAACGTAGCGATGTTTTCAGAAATAACTTCGCCATTTCGATCAAGGATCTTCCCTCTAAGTGGTTGGACAGGAACGGAATAGGTTCTGTTATTTAATGAGGCTTTATCAAATTCTGTAAAGTTTGAAATTTGTAAAGAAAAAGTTCGAAATAAAATAACTACAATAAAAATCAGCAAAAGAGATGTTACCAATATCGATCTCTGCGTAAATGATTGGCGCTCTAACTGTCTTTCATGAAAATCCATTCTTTATTTATGATAAGGGTGATTTGAGATAATTGAGCATGCTCTATAAATTTGTTCTGATAATATTATTTTAAATAGTCTATGGGGGAAAGTAAGTTTTGAGGCTGAGATTACACGGTTTGACTTATCTAATACCTCTCTAGATAAGCCGTGAGATCCGCCAATAATAAATTCTATTTGATGATCATTCATCGAGCACTCCGTGATCAAATTAGCAAATTCATTACTAGAAATTGACCTTCCTTTAACATCCCATGCAATTGCATGATCTATTTTTTCAACTTTGTTTAATAATATTTTGGACTCAGCCACTATCAACTCTTCAGGGTTCTTTAATAAAAGTTTATGCTTATGATTTAAAAAAATAAGCTCATGATCATGTAGCCTTTTTTTATAAAATTCTAACGCGGTTTCCTCCCAGACTTGAGATTTACTTGAAATTGAGTGAACTTTAAATTTCATCGCTTGATATCGATGAGCTCATTTCGGCCCCCCAGAGACTTTCTAGATCATAAAAGCTCCTTGTCTCATCAAGCATTATATTTATTACAACTTCTCCGGAATCGATTAATATCCATTCAGATTCTTCTTTGCCTTCCACACCTATAATTTCTACATTATTATTTTTTAGTTCTTCAACTACGTTATTAGCAATCGCCTTTGCATGCCTATCAGAAGTTGCAGTTGCTATTACAAACCAGTCTGAAAAATTTGAAGACTTTGATATGTCTAATGTAAGTAAATTTTGTGCTTTTAAATCGTTTAGTGCTTGAATACAAATGTTAAGTGGTTGGATGCTTTTCATTAAAGGTTATTAACCCATATTTTTATATTCAATAGGTTAAGAATAACTAAAATAGATTGATCAATCCACTCGAAGAGCTATAAAGTATGTAATAAATGAGCATTAGTGAGATAATTATTTCATGGTCAAGTATGAATAGCGATTTACTATTTCTTTTAGGCAGCTTATCAATATTCATTCTTATCATCTCAGTTTTCATGATGGTGCTGATTATTTCTTTTTTGCCAGAAGATTATTTCAAATCTGAAAATAGAAATTTAATTTCCAGTGTTCAAAATTCTCATTACCCTTTACTAAAATTATTGGTATTAATTACAAAAAATTTTTTTGGTGTCTTGTTATTGTTGTCTGGTATTTTAATGCTCGTATTGCCAGGACAAGGAATCCTTACGATCATCACCGGACTAGTCTTCATGGACTATCCAGGAAAATATAAATTTGAGAGGAAGCTTTTAAGGCAAAAAGGTGTAATTAACTCAATAAATTGGATTAGATCTCTTCTTAATAAACCATCGTTAAAGGTTTAAATTTTTAGCACTTGTTTTCCAAAGTTTTGACCGGTGAAAAGCCTATTCAAAGTTTGAGGGCAGTTCTGAATCCCTTCTTGGACATCTTCAATATGCTTTATCTTACCCTCCATAACCCAAGTCCCAATTTCTTCCAAGGCCTTTTCAGCATGAGGGAGATAATCTAAAACTAAAAATCCTTGCATACTTGCTCTATTAATAATTAATGAAAAAAGATTTTTAGGCCCATCAGGTAATTTAGTGGCGTCATAACCAGAAGAAATACCGCCACATAAAAGAACTCTGGCATTGATATTAATGAGGAATAGAACTGTCTCAAGAAGTTCCCCACCAACATTATCAAAATAAACATCGATGCCATTTTTAGCAACCTTAGGCAGCTCCTCATGAACATTGCTGTTTTTATAATCTATAACCTCATCGATTCCACAATCTTTTAACCATTGGCATTTTTTTTCACCGCCGGCTATTCCAATAACATTACATCCTTTGAGCTTTGCGATTTGTGCTGCAACTGAACCAGTTGCACCTGCTGCTCCAGATACTAGTACAGTTTCACCCGGTTTAGGATCACCTAACTCAACTAAACCATAATAGGCAGTGATCCCAGTTGTGCCTAAAACATTTAACATTGTGGGTAGTGGAAGAATGTCCGGAATAACTCTAAATCTTTCATCTTGAGTTGGTGCAACCAAGCAATGAGATTGCCATCCAACAAATCCAAAAACCAAATCTCCAACCTTATAGTCGGAGTGCTTAGAATCGATCACTTTGCCAACGCCGCCTGATCGAACTACCTCTCCTATTTGAACTGGAGGTAAATACCCTGGCATATCATTCAGCCACATTCTTTGAGTAGGATCAAAAGACAAATATAAATTTTCTAGCAGAATTTCCTGATCTTTTAATTCACTGATTTCTTCTTTAATTAATTCAAAATCTGAATCTTTGACTAATCCAATTGGTCTTTCTTTTAAAACCCACTTAGTATTTTCCATATTCTCTCCCATTTAGAATTTCTCTATAAGCTATATTAAATGTTTGTCTAAAAAAAAATAGTAGGCAAAAAGATTGTACTAGTGCGAAATTAAGAAGCACTTAAATTTAGTTCTTAATCAAATTAAGCTTTTCTTGACGAACTAGAAATCTCATCCAGGAGTCTGGATAAGATATTTAATCTTTGACCTGCATCAAATGCATCTAATAATAATTGTTTATCGAGTGGGCTCAATGGTATTAAGCCTCCTAGATGAAAACTGACCGAATCAGCTGATGATAAATTAATGTCTATCGGCAACTCCCTTAC
>CACMYW010000022.1:0-15451 GCA_902617955.1 uncultured SAR86 cluster bacterium | reverse complement strand
TCTAGTAGCATAAACAGCTTCTTTTGTAGGATAGCAAATAATCTTATCTGTCAGTATATCTTTTTCAATTTGATCAACTACTTCTTCAGGATCACAAAGCATCCCCTTTTCGACTGCCGATTTAATAACGTCAGCTGAATCTGTCTCATCTACAAACCTCATCAAAGGAGTATCTGTTTGTGCAGGGCAAACCACCATCACTCTAATGTTTGTATCTTTGACTTCTTTAGCTAATATTTCTCCAAAAATATTAACAGCAGCTTTTGAAGCGCAATATGCCGACATATTCTCAAGAGGACATGTCCCTGCAATTGATCCAAAAAGTATTATTTGCCCTTTATTGTTTTCAAGCATGGATGGCAGGATATTGCTCACCATATTTACCGTACCCTCATAATTAATTCTCATTAAATTATTTATTGAGGTTGCATCTAAATCTTTAACCTTTCCCATTGGCATAACTGCCCCTGCATGAGTCACCCTGTCAATTGGACCCATTTGAATCTTAACTTCATCCATCATTGATTTAACAGCGCTTGAGTCTGATAAATCACAAGGAAAAATTGAAATATTATTTGATTCCTGTCTTAGCTGATTAAGGTTTTCTTCATTGATATCTACAGCAGCTACACGAACTCCATCTGCTGCAAGACGCTTTGCAGATATCCTACCCATTCCGCTTGCGGCACCTGTAACAATAGCATTTTTAATTTCCATTTTTTTTCCCTGAAATAACTATATCACTAAATATCTGCTTGTTGGGATAACTTCAATTTTTGAAAAATCTATAAATTTTTCACAACTTGCCATCATTATCCCTAAATTTTTTTCTAATAGTTCTCTGTTACCCTTAGCAGCATAAAATTCTTCCGGATCTGACATCGCTCCTTCTGGAAAGCATTCTTCAATGATCGCAATAAAATTTGGTGATTCTTTTTGCAAGTTTCTTACTACAGTGTTTTGTGTGTAAATAAAATTTGATTGAGTTTCAATAGCTATTTCAGTGTGATGGTGAGTCCAATGATCAAACCAAGAAAATCTATCCATTTCTTTTGGTTTTTCAAGAAAAACTATTTGAGAAAATCCTTCAGTTCGTTTGTTCAAATTTTTTGATTCGTCAGCTTCAATTATTTTTGATTCACTCACAACATAGCTGAAGACCTTTTTAGAGGAGGATTCAAATACTTTTAATTCTCTTTCTGCATGAAATAAGCTTTTAACTTTTAAAAAAACTATTGCATCAGGACTTGGAGGGTAAGAAGATTGAATAAGCCCTGAGGCGTCTTGTACATCTTTATCAACAATATTTACTTGATAATTTGAAACAATATTAGCAAGGCTTGATGGTACTTTCTTGACTAAGAAGTTTTTGAACTCATCTTCGTCAATATCATTTTTTTTCCATAGTTGAATAGCTATTTTTTCCATCAGGCTCTTTGGGAAGAAGCTGATATTGTTTCGCCAGTCATATATGAAGAAAGGTTTGATGCCAAAAATAAAATTATATTTGCAATTTCCCAAGGATGAGCGCCCCTAGAAAAAGCCTCTTTTTGAGTAAGTGAATCTATAAGCTCAACCGAGCTAGTTTTAGATAAATGAGGATTAATTGCTAAACTTGGTGCCACAGCATTTATTCTGATATTGTCATCAACAACTTCCAAAGCAGCACATCGAGTAAGAGCCATGACGCCTGCTTTTGCAGCAGCATAATGTGCTTGACCAGCCTGAGCTCTCCAACCTAGTACCGATGCATTGTTTACAATTACCCCTCCGTCACACTCTTTAAGCTTATTGATGCCTGCCCGAGTTACTCTCATTGTGCCATTTAATGTAATGTCTATAATTTTATTCCAGGTCTCATCGCTCATTTCTGACACCAAATCCTCGCCTCCAAGACCAGCATTGTTTACCACAACATCAAGATTTGACATAGAGCTCATAGCCTCTTCCATCATCTGATCTACATTACTTGTTGAAGTCACATCACAAACACATGAATGCACCTTACCAAGATTGAGGTCAGTCAATTCATCATGAGCTTTTTGCAGACGTTGTTCATTTGCATCTGAGATAAAGATTTCTGCACCCTCTTCAAGGAATCTTTTTGCAGTTGCAAAGCCTATTCCTGCACCAGCTGATGCAGTAACGACAACCTTTTTTTCTTTAAATAAATTAGATGCAATTGGATATGTTGGATTTGAGAGATCATTCATTGGCAATTCTCGAGAATAGTTACATTAGCCTGACCGCCGCCCTCACACATTGTTTGCAAACCATATTTAAGATTTGATCTTTTCATTTCATGGATAAGTGTTGTCATTAGTCGTGCACCGGTTGCACCAAGAGGATGCCCAAGAGCAATGGCTCCTCCATGAACATTAATCTTTTCACTAGGATAATCAAATTCTTTTTGCCAAGCTAAAGGTATGGAAGCAAATGCTTCATTAATTTCGACAATGTCAATATCAGATAAATCCATACCTGATTTTTTAAGAGCATATTTTGTAGCAGGAATGGGAGCAGTCAGCATCCATATTGGATCATCTGCCCTAACACTTATATGGGACACTTTAACTAATGGCTCTAAGTTGTGCTCCTTTAAAATTTCTTCAGAAACAATTAACAAACAAGCAGCTCCATCTGCATTTTGCGATGAAAGTGCTGCTGTTATTGAATGGCCCTCTATCAAAGGTTCAAGTGTGGACATTCTCTCAAGACTTGTATCTCTTCTTGGCGTCTCATCATCAAGTAGTCCATTTACTGGGATGATTTCATTTTTAAAAATTCCAGATTCAATAGCACTAATAGCTTTTTGATGACTGTTAAATGCAAAAAGTTCCATTTCTTCCCTACTGATGTTCCATTTTTCAGCAATCATATGTGCCGAATTAAATTGGCTAACCTCAACATCACCATAGCGTTTATTCCATCCTGGTGATGTATTGAAAGGAGTATCAAAACCAAGTTGCTGACCAGCGGTCATGGCAAATGATATCGGAACCATATTCATATTCTGAACCCCTCCTGCAATAACCACATCTGATGTCCCTGACATTACTGCTTGTGTTGCAAAATGCACAGCTTGCTGTGATGAGCCGCATTGACGATCAACAGTAGTCCCAGGAACGTGTTCTGGGAGACCAGCAACGAGCCAACATGTTCTAGCTATATCTCCTGCTTGCGGGCCGACAGTATCAACACACCCATAAATGACATCTTCAACAAGGCCTGGGTCGATTGAAATATTTTCAAAGGTGGCTTTAAGGACAGACCCACCTAGATCAGCTGAATGGATGTCAGCAAGTGAGCCTTTTTTCCTTCCAACAGGAGTTCTCAAGGCTGAGACTATGTAAGCATCTCTCATAATTACTATAAGAATGTATAGGTTGAACCTAGCTTTGGCAAATCTTTTTCCAGTTGGTTCATAATGTAATTTTCAAGGAGACTTTTGTTTCCCCAAACTTGTTTATATGACCATCCTCTTCTAATAAATATATGCAGATCCATCTCCCATGTATAACCCATCGCTCCATGCGCCTGCATACTATTTCTAGAAGCCATTTCACATGCATCAATCGCTTGTAATTTTGCCTGAGCAGCATGTAACTTTTGAAGAGGATTATCGTTATCTAGACTGTAAGCAGCCCTGTATAAGGTTGCTTTAGAAAATTCAATTTCAATTGCAGCCTGAGCAAGCATGTGTTTTACAGCCTGAAAAGACCCTATTGGTTTACCAAATTGCTTTCTATCCAGAGTGTATGCAGTTGCTAAATCGAGAATCTTTCTGCTTAAACCAACGAGAATTGCTGCTGACATAACCATCCCTGAAGTTGCAACATTATTAACAAGGGATTTTTGATCATTCAAAGTTTGCAATAAGCCTGAATCTGAATTTTCAAAAATGAAGTTCGTTAAATCTCTAGAGGGGTCAGATGATTTTAGTTTTTTTCCATTAATATCTTTTGAGGAAACAATTGATATTGAATCCTCTCCTAAATTTATTTGTTTCGAAGAGTTATTTAAAAACAAAATATTTGGGGATAAAGAATGAGTAACACCAATAAATTGACTTTTTTCTTCAATTAACTCAGCAATATCAATAGATTTATTTATAAGTAAATTTGATAAAAATATCTGCTCAGCTGCAGGCTCGGGTAAAGCATAATATCCCATCTCCTCTACAAGCAAACAAGACGTGACTAAATCTAAGCCTAAGCCACCATACTTTTCATCAAGATTGGACTGAAGAATTCCAAGCTCTTCAAGCTCTTGCCATCTTGCTTGATTAAAAGGCTTATTATCTTCCCAACCAGATCTAATCTTTTCTGGCGTGACATTAGATTCTAAATATTTTTTGAAAGCATCTCGAAATATCTCTTGATCCTCTGAAAAAGTGAAGTTCATTAGCGTGGCATTCCCAATAGTCTCTCTGCAATAATATTTTTTTGTATCTCATTGGTACCCGCATAAATTGGTCCTGAATAAGAAAACATATAACCTTTTATCCAGCTTGCAACATCATCCGCTACCACTTCTTCAAGTTCTGAAGATACTCCAAGGATATCTAAAGCAGTTTGATGCATTTGATGATCAAGCTCAGACCAAAAAACTTTTCCTAAGCTTGATTCAGGTCCAATTTTTTTTCCAGCCATTAACTTAGATGCAGTTTGATAAATATTTAGAGCATACGCTTCGGCTCTAAGCCACGATTGTAAAACCTTTGATTCTATTGAACCTGACAGGTTATCTTTGTTTTTAAAATACAAAGATAAGAGTTTCGAAGCTGTTTCTTGAAAGCGAGCTGGGCTTCTCAACATAAGACCTCTCTCAAAACCTGCAGTGGCCATGGCTATACTCCAACCTTCCCCTTCCCCACCCAACAAATTGCTGACATCCACCTCGACATCATCAAAATATATTTCGGCAAAACCTGGTTCACCGTCAAGCTGAGGGATAGGTCTCACAGTAACACCTTCCGCATCAAGAGGAACTAATATAAATGATAGCCCTTTGTGTCTCTGAGATTCAGGATCGCTTCTAAATAAACCAAAAGTCCAATCCGCAAAAGCAGCTCTTGATGACCAAGTTTTTTGACCATTAATAATATATTTATCGCCTTTTTTAAAAGCTGTTGTTCTTATTGCTGCCATGTCACTGCCTGCACCAGGTTCTGACCAACCCTGTGACCATATATGTTCGCCTGTTGCCATGGCACTCAAAAATTTTTCTTTTTGCTTGTCTGAACCATACTCCATTAAAGTTGGCCCTAATAAAAAAACACCATTCTGATTGACGCGTGCAGGCGCTTTTGCTCGATAATATTCTTCTTCAAAAATTAGCCATTCGATTAAATTTAGACCCCTACCGCCATATTGTTCGGGCCAAGTAACCATTGACCAATTACCTGAATTGAGTTTTTTTTCCCATTCCCTATGCTCCTCAAATCCCTCCTTGGTATCAAAGGAGTTAAGAGGAATTTTGGGCACATTTTTTTCAAGCCATTCCCTGATCTCTTCTCTGAATTTTTTTTGAGAATCCGAAAAACCAATCTTCATTTTTCAAAATCCGCATCTCTTTTCTCTACAAAAGCATCGCGTGCCTCTTGAGAATCAGACGATTGATAAAGTTCAATCGTAAAGTTTTGTTCTGATTTATATGCTTCATCAACATCATTTGCCTCAATTTGATTTAGAGCCTTCTTCGCAAGATTTACTGCAATGGGACTCTTTTCTGCAATGGATTCTGCAATTTCGTTAGCAGCCTCGTGAAGTTCGCTAATGTTGGAGTGTAGAGATTCTATACTACCAAGCCGATAGGCTTCATCAGCAGAGATTGGTTCTCCTGTAAGCATCATCTTTCTAACCTTCTGCAATGGAAAAAGCCTACTTAAGTGAGCTCCTCCCCCTAATGCTCCTCTATCAATTTCTGGTAATCCAAAAAAAGCATCTTCGGTAGCTAAAACAATATCTGATGCACCTGCAATTAAAATACCGCCCCCAAGAACAAAACCATGACAGGCTGATATAACTGGTAAATTACATACATGTATCGCTCTGGCTACTTTCCAGCAACCATCATTCACATCATGGATTTTCGATGAATCTGCTTGCAATTCTTTTATATCAACGCCGGCACAAAACCCCTTCCCTTGAGCTCTTATAACAATCACTCTAGCATCATTCGAAAAGGACAACTCGTCTATGGATTTGGATAAATCAAACCACTGAGATGAATCAAATGCATTTACAGGAGGAACATCTAGCTCAATGGTTGCAATATTATTTGAAACATTAATATCAATTGACATGAATTACCTCATAAAGTTTTTAGATTTTCAGATGCTTTATGATACTGCTCAATGATTTCTTTTACTAAGTTTTCGCAGCTTGGAATTTCTTTAATAATCCCTGCGACTTGGCCAGACGGCATTGCTCCCTGATCAGGATTACCTTCCACCATCGCTTTTTGGATTACAGCTGGGCTATTGGCCGCCATGATTGTTTGTGAGATAGATAAATCATCACCTCGTAACATTGCAAAAAAAGATTTAACAATATCCCCAAAAGAAGCGTTAGATATTTGCTTGTATTTCCATGCTGACTTCAATGAAATAAAAAATAACTTTAATGGATTTGATTTATCAATGTTCTGTATGTACTTATTAAAAATTAATCTGTGTGGCAGTCCATCAAATTTTTTAGTTACAGAAATTTCATCAATACCAGCTTGCAGATAGGCATCTTTAGTTTTTTCTGGAACTGGACTTTCTTGAGTCATCATGAATCTTGTGCCCATGGCAATGCCTTGGGCACCCCATGCTTTTGCAGCAGCCAAACCATACCCATCTCGAAAGCCTCCCGCAGCAAAGACAGGAACACTCACATTCTCCAACACACTGCTCAGCAACAAAGTTGTTGGGGTAGATCCTGTGTGGCCGCCACCCTCTGAACCCTGAATAACTAAAGCATCGGCTCCTAATTTTTCAGCCTTGATAGCATGCTTTAATGCACCAACAGTTGGGATGCAGATAATATTATTCATCTTTAGTTTTTCTATGTATTGGGGTATTGGAGATCGAGAGTAACTTACAGCTTTTATGTTATTTTCAATTGCAGCTTCAATAATTTCTTTTGCTCCTGGTTGAAACATATGAAAGTTTATTCCAAAAGGAAATGATGAAATTTTTGCAGTTTCTTCAATGAGTTCTATGGCTTCCTCTTTGCTTGATGTGGCTAAAGCTAAAAACCCAAAACAACCAGCGCTTGTGGATGCGGCAACTAGCTGAGGTGTAGCAACCCATCCCATGGCAGTTTGAATGATTGGATATCTAGACCCAAGAATATTTTCAGACACAAACTATCCTTTTTTTGTTTTTTTAGACTGCTTCTTTTTGCGTTGCGACTTAGCCATTTTTTTTGCATCGTAACCAGATAAAACATTACCAGTGGTTAGATCATTATGAGCATGAGAAAAGTGATGCCATGCAAATGCAGCCTCCATTCCATTTCTTTTTCCCTGGAGATCCTCAACATGATTGATTGCTTGTTTGGTTAGAGTAAGTCCGAGTCTTGGCATTTCTGCAATTTTACTTGCTGTCTCACTAACAGTTTCTTCAAGATCATCTATTGAAACTACTTTATTCACCATTCCCATCTCATAGGCTCTTCTAGAGGACATTCTTTCACCTAAAAAGAGAAATTCTTTAGCAATTCTTGGATTAAGCTCATAGGGATGAGCAAAATATTCAACTCCAGGTATGCCCATTCTAACTACGGGATCAGCAAAAAAAGCATCCTCAGAGGCGATAATTAGATCGCACACCCAAGCAAGCATACAACCACCTGCAACACATGCTCCATGGACCATTGCAATTGTAGGCTTTGGTATGTCTCTCCATCTCCTACACATATTTAAATAAACTTCCTGCTCTCGAACATACCAAAACTCACCACCAGGTTTATTGGTATGGTCATACCACATACTTTTTCTGTCATACTCAACATCAACATCTCTTCCAGGAGTGCCGATGTCGTGACCTGCAGAGAAGTGTTTTCCATTGCCTTTTAAAACAATAACTTTTACATCGTCATCATCTACAGCCCTCTTAAAAAACTTATCCAAGTCATAGGTCATCTTTCCATTTTGAGCATTATTAAACTCAGGCCTGTTCATGGAGATCCAAGCAACTTGATCTTTTTTCTTATAAGTAACTGTTGGTTTTACCCTTGCCATAATTATTCTCCTATGACACTTGATCTTAAGTTGTTTGGATCAAGCTCATTTCTAATTATATCCAATTCATCTTTGGTTGGATTTGTGGTTTCATCCGTAGAAAATATTTCAAAATCAAAATCAGTATTATCTCTGATCTCATCTAAGGAAGATGTCGAATGAATCGATAAAAGCCTGAGTGTATTTTTACTACCTTGATAATCAAAAATTCCTAAATTAGTAATAACTTTTCCTATTAATGGTTCAACGTCATCTGCATCAAAACCAACACTTGAAACCATATCAACCGACCCCTTAACAAATACCTTTTTTGAGTGGTTTGGAATAAAGATGCTGTTTCGATGACTAATAGAATTTCCTGGAAAACCTCTAACTCCTAACAGTTGTACTTTTGGTTGTACGTAGTTACCGATACTACTTATATTTAGATGAGCATATTTATCAATTTGCGTTGGAGTTACCATTGCATGCCTTGCACCACTCCATAGAACATCAAACACTCTAGAATATGTCATATAGCCATCAACGCATGGCTCTGCTCCAACTCCTAACGGATGAGGTTGATCAATTAAAAAAGCCTCTCCATCGGTCATCATGAGATCTGGATTGTGGATTTTTTTAGCAAGCCCGACTGCGATTCTAGGCAATAATCCTATACCAGTAGCTAAGATCTCCCCATCATCCTTCCAAACTTTTGCAGCTTCGCAGATGCATACTTCGCTTATTGTAAATTGATCAGCCATCAGAATTTAGTTAGCGGTATTGAGGTAATTGATTTGATTCCGCCAACATTTTTTTTGTAGGTCGCCTCATCAACAAAAAGATATTTTTCTTGATATTCGTCAAAAGTTTTTGCAGATTTTGAGTATTCTTTTAAATGGTCGAGATCGATCCCGTAACTCGGATTACAAGCTGTTGGATGTGCGCCTCCCTCGTCCGGAATGATGCCTGAAACCAAGTTTCTTTCAAATCGATTATAGTTGGCAACCTTTTCTTTATCGAAACTTGTTGAATCAACTAATTTTTCAGTTGAAACAAAAGTTTTTGAGGCAGCACGTGCAAAAAGATCATCAAAGAAAGGATCAGGGCCGAATATTAGCGTATTGCCCTTTTCGTCAGACTCATTTACGTGCAATAAAGCAACATCCAATTTAATAGCTGGCATTGCAACGAGCTTCTCTTTGTCATCATAAGGCGACTCTACAAATTTAATATGCGGATTATTTTTTAACACATCTGTACCGATGCCAACTCTTGTGGGTAGAAAAGGAAGATTCATACCTGCAGCACGAAGCCCCCATTGCAACATCCCCTCATCTATCTCCACGACCTCAGGCAACTCACCTGATTGCCTAGCATTTCTAAAATGCGAGTCTAAAGGAATTAAATCCAATGATACAAAACCAAATATTAATTTCCTTATTTTTTTGCAGGAACTAAGCAGGCCTATATCAGGACCGCCATAACTTACGAGAGTTAAATCTTTGAGATTGGATCTGCATATTTCTCTTACTAAAGACATGGGTTTCCGACGTGCGCCCCAACCCCCAATGCCAATGGTCATTCCATCTTCTAGCTCAGATATAAAATCATTGGTGGTGATAACTTTATTCAATTTTATTTTTCTGGTGGTGGAGTAAATACATGGCCCCAATAGCTCGGTGCTGGTGAGGATGTTGTTTGATGCTTTGACCAATCAGGCTGATCACCATCATAACCAAACTCTAGATCGAAACCTCCTGGAGTTTGCATGTAAAAAGAAACCATCTTGTCATTCATATGTCTTCCCAATGATGATGAGATGTGGATGTCATTATTGATTGCTCGATCTAGAGCTTCACCAACCTCATCAATAGTTTTTACCTCAACCATGGTATGGACTAAACCAGAGGGAGGTGTTGGTGATTGCATTATCGCTACAGTATGATGCCGCTTATTTTCACAATGCATGAAATACAACTTCATCTTTGGGTCTTCAGGATTGGGACTCATTTGCAAATTCATGATATCTGAGTCTCCAAAACCGAGTACATTGATATAAAAATCATGGGTTTCTTCAATATTTAATGCAGCATAAACAACATGACCAAATCCAAGATCTTTGGTCACAAAACCGGAAATACCTTTGGGTGAGCTAAATTTCGTTTCATCATTTAGTCTTCCATAATAAAGCTCGATTAGATTGCCTGCAGGGTCATTAAATGAAATACCATCTGTGATCTGTCTAGTAAAAAGATCATCGGCTGAAAGCTGCTGATAATTAATATTGAGTTCATCAAAAATCTTCTTTGCATCATTTAATGCAGATGCATCACCCAGCTCTAGTCCAGCAAGTATAAATTTTTCTTCGGGGCCATTTTGTACCATAAATCTAAATGGTTCATGATCGATTTTAAGAGAAAGCTTTTCTTCATCAGAAAAATCAGGGTGTTTCATGAATCCACAAACTTCCTGACCATAATGATCCCACGCAGAAAGATCTTTAGTTTCAACTAAGATATACCCCAATGATTTTATTTTCACTTAAAATAGTCCTTTTTATTTATTAATATATTGTAGCAATGTCATCACTGAAAGCCCTAATTAATCCGGTAACACCGTTTGAGCAAAATGCTCCGATAATTTACTGTGAGAATACAAAGAAATGTGCTTTTGTTGATCCTGGTGGTGATATTGATAAGCTGCTTCATATTGCAAAAGATTTTGATCTTATCCCAGAAAAAATACTTTTGACTCATGGCCACGCAGATCATGCTGGTGGTGCAATGCAACTATCTCAAACTTTAAACATTACTATTGAAGGACCACACAAAGAAGATAAATTTTTGTTGGACTCTCTCAAAGATCAGGGAGCTATGTTTGGGATGGAAGCTCAAAACTGCACTCCTAATCTTTGGTTGAATGACAACGATAAAGTTAGCTTAGGAGAGCTGATTCTTGACGTAATTTTTTGTCCTGGGCATACCCCAGGCCATATTGTCTTTGTGCATGAGCCTTCCAAATTGGCGATTGTTGGAGATGTTTTGTTTAAGGGTTCGATTGGGAGAACAGATTTACCCAGAGGGAGTCATAATGACTTACTTAGTTCCATCAAGAATAAGCTTTGGCCTTTAGGAAATGAAATTACATTTATTTCAGGACACGGTCCAACATCAACATTCGGAGATGAAAGGATTAATAATATGTTTGTATCTGATGCTGCTCTAAGCTCCTAATCCACCCATCGGCTAACTTTTTTGCCATGGTCATCTTTCATCTCACCAGTAACAATTAAAATAAAGTCAACAATCCACCAAATACCAAGCCCACCAATGGTAATAATAAATAAAATTGCGGAAGCGTACCTTCTGAGATAAAACCTATGTGCACCAAAAGGCCATGAGAGAACTATAAACAGAAGAAAAGTAGGTAATATATTTTTTTTTGAAATACTCACATCATTCATAGCGCCCGCCTGCAAGTCTAGAACTAAGTTTTATTACCAAGCTAGATGGAAAAACATTACAAATAAATGCAAGAGTTTTATTTAAAAGTCCCGGCACCCATACTTGTTTACCTTTGAGGGTAGCTTTAACAGCCCCTTTTGCAACATATTTGGAATCGTGCTTCATAATTGCAGGTACTTTATCCATTGCATCTTGCATGCCACTGGCAGTATGGAACTCAGTAACGGTAAATCCTGGACAAACATTGGTTGCTGTAATGCCTTTGGAGTTGTAGTTAATATTTATGGTATCTCCAAATCGATTGATAAATGTTTTGATGGGTCCATACATTGCTCCCCAGCCTGTAGCAGGAGGCGCAAATGCAGCTAATGAAGATACATTCATAATTCTTCCACTATTTTTAGAAAGCATATCCTTTAAATAAAGCTTGGTAAGATGGATAACCGAAATACCAAGCACTCTTAAAAAATTATCTTCTTCCAACTCATCCGTTGAGTGAAACTTTTTATTAATGCTGTACCCCGCGTTATTAACCAATATCTCTACATTAAGTCCAAGTGCATGTGTTTTGTTATATATCATCTTAGGAGAAGAAGGATCTGACAAATCCGCTACGATGTAAGTCGCTTCTATATTATATTTTTGAGCTAAATCTTGGCTTATAACTGAGAGCCTTTCCTCTCTTCTAGCAACCAGAATTAAATTAAATTTTTTAGCTGCAAACTCTTTAGCTATTTCATGGCCAATACCTGCTGAAGCACCTGTTATTAATACATATTTACTCATTACTTACCTCTCAATTTATTTCTTGAGCTCTCTTATTTTTAACCTAATGTCATAAGGCGGTTCTCCACATGCGTCGTGAGATTTCTTAATATCAAGCATATTATCTAGCATGGAGGATTTCATGGGCGCTATCTTTCTCAAGTTCATATCAATGTGCCCCTCAATGGTTTCGTACATTGCACAAATATTTTCTTCCGCATCAAAAAGCACACCAATCATATGGAAAAGTTTTTCATTAACATTGAAAAGCTTAAATCTTGGATAAATCACTTGATCTAAAAGAAATTCTTTTGCAAATCGATAATTGTCTTCCAGTGTAAATGATGAAAAACCTTCTTTAAAATAATCATCATCAAAACCAAATTCTTTGCTGCCGAATTCCCAACCTTGTTCAAAAACAGCTTTAATGTGATTTACATTCATGTGTCCATTAAAGTCACACATGTCTTGAGTTACAGTGACAGACCTACCTTCGTAAGGAAAAATTTCTTTCATAATAAAATTGATTTTGACTATGGTAATGTTTTTTTACTAATGATTAAATGTAAATATAGTTATAAGAAATTAATTGATTAGTTCATTCACCCCGCCTCAAAATATAATATTAGTATCCCCTGGGAAGTTTGCTCATTCATCAAGTTTTGAATTTGAAGAATTAGCTATTGCAACAGGTGGTGCTGTGTCTGAGCATTTTATTTTTGAGCAAAAACTCATTACACCCTCTCATTTTATTTCAAAAGGGAAATTACAAGAGATTAAAGATTCGGCGTCCAAGCTTCAAATAGATTTAATAATATTTAATTGTGATTTGTCGCCATCTCAAGAAAGAAATCTTGAGAAATTTTTAAAAAAGAGAGTACTTGATAGAACAGGCCTAATTTTGGATATTTTTGCACTCCGTGCTAACAGCCACATTGGTAAACTTCAAGTTGAATTAGCTCAACTTTCTTACCTTTCTTCCAGACTGGTTAGGGGTTGGAGTCACCTAGAGCGCCAAAAAGGTGGTATTGGGCTCAGGGGTCCTGGTGAAACTCAGCTAGAAACTGATAGAAGACTATTAAGAGATAGAATAAAAAATTTAAATAGGAGGCTTGATAGAAATCATAACCAAAAACGTATTAACCGCTATGCAAGAAAAAAGTCTGATGTTTTTCAAGTATCTCTAGTTGGCTATACAAATGCTGGCAAAAGCTCGTTATTTAATCTTCTGACCAAAGGCGAAACGTATGTTAGAGATCAGCTCTTTGCAACACTCGATACCAAAACCAAAAAACTAGCTTCGAAAGATGGATATGGTGCTAATGTAATTATTTCAGATACAGTTGGATTTGTATCTAATATTCCTACTAATCTAATTGAATCCTTTAAAGCCACACTTGAGGACCTTGAAAATGCAGATCTTCTTCTTCATGTCATTGATGTTAATGATGAAGACCGACAGCAAAAAATTAATGAGGTAAATAAGATACTGCAGACCTTAGATCTTGAATCTACCCCGATAATTAATATTTTTAATAAATCCGATGAACTAAGTGATGATCGTATAAGTTCTATAAGATCTTTTGGAAATATATGCTGTTCTGCTATAACAGGCAGCGGTCTCAATGAAATTAAAGCAGCTATAAGAAATCAAATAAAATCGAGTTCTTTCTCTGGCATCATTGAGATACCTTTAGAACTAGGTAGCCTAAGATCTAGAATTTATAACTCGGGTAAGGTTTTTGATGAATCCCTAACGAATAATGGTCATTTGTCATTAAGCATAGAAATAGAAAATAAATTATTTGAAAAACTTAACTTAGATAAATGGGTGAAATTCCCTAAAAATAAAGATGAGAGAATGGAGGCGTGATGGAAAAATTTGAAACATACGTAATAGCAAATCTGGAGGTATTGGATGCTGATGAGTATAGAAAATACGAAAAGGGATTTTTTCCAATTCTTAAAAAACATAATGGTGAATTTATTACCTTTGATGACAACGTAAAAAATAATGAAGGGCTGACTCCTCTGAAGGGACGAACAATATTATTTGGCTTTAAAAAATCAGATGATGCTGAGCGTTGGTACAGTGATCCTGAATATCAGGCACTCTCAGAACATAGAAGGAATGGAACAACCACGAACTTTTTATCTTTTGTAAAACAAATGAAAAGATAAAAACAAGGGCTTATACGCCCTTGTTAATAGATTCAATACTATGAAAGTTTTGGGTTTAGCGGATCGTAGATAGTCTGTGAGTTATACAGATCAGGATTTCCACATGTGCTAACTTCTTCTAAAGCACTTCTAGCACCCATAGCTTCTAGCTCTTCCCAAGCCTCATTCCCTTGTTGCATTCCTTCAAAAGTCTGATGAAAGTTACCCCACCAATAATCTATTTCATTAGTTTCAAAAGCAGGGAAATATAAACCAAATGTATATGCGGAGTCATAAACTGATTTATCTAATGAATCCAACCATTCATTATATTTAACTAATGCCGCTTCTAAATCATCTGGAGTTTTTCCATCATTCAGATTACAAGGAATAAAAGCAGTGGCAAATGACGGGTCATCCTGATTAAAGTCACCAAATGCTGTTGGATCAGTTCCCATGACAAACATCCATGAGCTTCTGTTCTCAGCATCACATTGAAGTACTTCTTGATATTTTTCTGACCATGCCGAGACATCATCATTGGAGGTCCAGCTTGCCCATCCAGCATCAGCTGCCATTTTCGAAGTCCATTGTAATTCCCACCAGCCATTATCAACACGAGTATTTTCCTCTGTGGGTGCATACCCCCAAGCTCCTAAAAGATTTTCATCATTAACTAGGTCTCTGTATTCAGAAAGCATTTGCTGCAAAGATTCTAGGGAATATTTTGGCCCGGCATTACATTCAAGTACTTCATTGTAGTAGCTCACTCCAACATCTTGCCATGTAGGGGCAACATCATTTTGACTCATTTCTGAGCATGAAATTAGTCCAAGTAAAACAAAAGG
>CACMYW010000021.1:0-15516 GCA_902617955.1 uncultured SAR86 cluster bacterium | reverse complement strand
AAGATAAAAGCTTTTTGAATAAAAATATTATTCTGGATGCATTTTTAAAGCTTCAAGAGGCTGTTGATGAAGACTTGGGTTGTGAGGTTACTGTTATAAAGAACATTCCCATGGGCGCAGGATTAGGTGGTGGCAGCTCAAATGCTGCCTCAACTTTGGTAGGCTTAAATGATTTATTTAAATTAAACTTATCCCGTATTGAATTAACCCACCTTGGTGCAGAACTAGGTGCTGATATTCCATTCTTCATCAATGGCGAGAATGCTGATGTGTCTGGGTTTGGAGAAATATTGTCTCCATGTGATTCAATTAATTCAAAAATACTTCTGATATACCCAAATATTCATGTTTCAACAAAAGAGATGTTTGATGAGCTCCAAGCCCAGAGAAGAATTCAAAGTGATAAAAAAATTTCTGGCAAACATAATGATTTCCAGGATATTTTTAATAAAAAATTCCCCGTGATAAGTGATTTTTTTAGTCAGTCAGAAGAAGAGTTTAATTTAGAATTCGCTATTACTGGAACAGGTTCTTCGCACTTCTGTTTCTACAAAAATGAGCTTGAAATTAGTGAATTTGTAAAAAAAATTCCAAATAATTGGAGATTCTTTAATGTTGAACCATTACAATACTCACCTATTAATGATAATTAATGGGGTGTGGCCAAGCGGTAAGGCAACGGGTTTTGATCCCGTCATGCGTAGGTTCGAATCCTACCACCCCAGCCAATTAAAATGTTTAGTAAATCTAGTTTAGATATTTTTTCTGGGAATGCGAACCCAGTCCTTGCATCAGAAGTTGCATCTATTTTGGGACAAGATCTTGGTAAGGTCGAGGTCAGTAAATTCTCAGATGGCGAAATAAGAGTTGAGTTGCTTGAAAATGTCAGAGGGCATGAAACATTTATAATTCAATCAACTTGTCAGCCGTCTAATGCAAACATAATGGAGTTAATGCTATTGGCTGATGCACTAAAGAGGTCTTCTGCTTCGAGAATTACTGCCATCATCCCCTATTTTGGTTACGCAAGACAAGACAGGAGAGTTAGATCAGCAAGAGTACCAATCAGTGCAAAGGTTGTAGCAGACATGCTCAATCAAGTGGGAATTCAAAGAGTTCTTACAGTAGACCTTCATTCTGAAACCATTCAAGGGTTTTTTTGATATGCCTGCAGATAATGTTTATGCAACCAAGATTATGGTTGATGATATCAAAAGAAGTCCAAGCGCAAATGAAAAATTAATTGTTGTTTCTCCAGATGTAGGTGGAGTAGTTAGATCACGCGCTCTTGCAAAATTTCTAGATGAATCTGACCTTGCAATTATTGATAAACGAAGAGCGGCTGCAAATGAATCAGAAGTAATGAATATTATTGGTGACGTTGGGGGAAAAACTTGCATTGTGCCAGATGATATTATTGACACTGCAGGCACCTTGTGTAATGCAGCACAAGCCTTGAAAGATGCTGGCGCATCAAAGGTTAAAGCCTATATTACTCATCCTGTACTTTCCGGTCCTGCAATTGAGAGAATCAATGATTCATCAATTGATGAATTAGTTGTAACAAATTCAATTCCTCTTTCGCAAGAAGCAGAAAAATGCAGTAAAATACGCGTCATTTCTCTTGCACCCACTATTGCGGAGTGCATTAGAAGATTGAATAACGAGGAGTCGCTGAGCGCACTCTTCCTATAACCGGAAAGAAAATGAGTAACGAGATTATTTTAAATGCAGATGCGCGATTAAGAACTGGAACCAATAAGAATAGAGAAATTAGAAGAGAAGATTCAATGGTTCCTGCCGTTATATATGGGAACAATGAGGATACAAAAAATATCAAAGTCCCTCTAAATGAAATTACAAAGGCTTGTGAATCAGAACTTTTTTATACACAGGTTCTTAAAATTATCCTTGACGGTAATGAAGAAAAGGTTGTTTTAAAAGAGCTTCAAAGAGAACCTGAAAAAGGCAAGTTGTTACATGCTGACTTTCAAAGAGTATCAAGCAAAACCAAACTCAAGGTTACTGTACCAGTTAAATTCATTAATGAAGAAGAATGCCATGGCGTCAAAATGGAAGGTGGCGTATTAACAAAAGCAATTAGAGAGATAGAAATCTCTTGCTTGGCTTCAAATATTCCTGAATCAATTGATGTTGATGTTTTAGAGCTTAAGCTGAATGATTCAATAAGGCTCACCGAACTTTCCTTGGGTGAGGGAGTTGAAATACCAAATCTAGATGAAAGCAATGATCAAATGGTTATTAATGTAGTCACACCGAAGGAAATTGTTGAAGAAGAGCCTATCATTGAGGATGAGGCTGAAGGTGAAGATGCATCAACTGATGAAGGTGAGTCAGCATCTGAAGATGCGCCAGCTGAAAGTGAAGATTCTGCTGAAGAAACATCAGCTGAATAATTGGCACAAACTCAAAAAATCTTTTTTCTTGGTTTAGGGAATCCTGGTTCAAAATATGATCTTCAGCGCCATAATGTTGGTAAAGATTATATTTTAGGCTTAGCTAAAGATCTCAAAGCGCCTATATCTCCAAATAAATCCATACTTGCTTCAGCTTTTGAATCTCATAATGGACTATTTCAATGGTATGCAAGTGAATCATATGTGAATGAATCTGGAAAAACTGCTCTAAAGATAATAAAAAAAAATAAAATAAAACCTGAACAACTAATTGTCATTTACGATGACCTTGACTTGGAAACAGGTAAGTTGAAATTTAAATTTGGAGGCGGTCATGGGGGGCATAATGGTATCAGAGACATTATTCATTTAATTGGATCAAATTTTTATAGATTAAGAATTGGTATTTCTCACCCAGGATCAAAAGAAGATGTAACAAAGTGGGTTCTTAGCAAGTTCAAACCAACTGAGAAAGACTCTATCAAGAAGGCATATAAAATAATCAATAATATGATTCCTGTTCTTATTGATAATGGAATAGATGAATTTCAAAAAGAAATTAACACAATCTAATTATTAAATATGGGATTCAAATGCGGAATCGTTGGCCTACCAAATGTTGGCAAATCAACACTTTTTAATGCATTAACAGAATCTGCTATTGCAGCTGAAAATTTTCCTTTCTGCACCATAGAGCCGAATATTGGAATAGTTAATGTTCCTGATGAGAGGCTAGAAAAAATACACAAAATTTCTCAATCTAAGCAATTAATTCATGCCTCAACTACATTTGTGGATATTGCAGGACTTGTAAAAGGAGCATCACATGGGGAAGGCCTTGGAAATGCTTTTCTAGCAAATATTAGAGAAGTAAATGCGATTGTTCATGTTGTTAGATGTTTTGAAAATGAAAATATTACCCATGTAAATGGAAAAATTAACCCCGTGGATGATCTAGAGGTGATACTCACAGAGCTAGCCCTTGCTGATATACAAACACTTAACAAAAGAGAAGAAAAAAATAAGAAGCTTATTAAATCGAATGACGACCGCATTAAAAAAGAGGTCCAAATAATTCAGAGAGTCATTGAGGAAATATCCAATACTAATCACATAAATTTAAATTTATATTCAGATGAAGATAATGAAATCATTTCAACTTTTAATCTCCTTACATCTAAACCATTTTTTGTTATTGGAAATATCTCAGAGAATGAAAACCTAAATCATCAAACTGAAATAAATCAATGGTGTATTGAAAATTCTATTCAGTTAATTCCTGTTGTGATTGAGCAGGAATATGAAATTGCTACTCTTGATAAAGAGGAGCGTAAGGAATATCTGAATCTCTTAGGATTGAATGAGCCAGCACTAAATTCAATAATTAGAGCTGGCTTTGAGATACTTGGTTTACAAACTTACTTTACTAGTGGCCCAAAAGAATCGAGAGCTTGGACCATCAAGAAAGGGTCTTTGGCTCCTCACGCTGCCGGTGTAATTCATACAGATTTTGAGAAGGGATTTATTAAAGCTGAAGTAGTCTCATACGATCATTTTATTAAATATTCTGGAAACCATGGCGCTCGTCAAGAAGGTGCTTTAAGGCTTGAGGGTAAGGATTATATTGTTCAAGATGGTGATGTAATCTTATTTAAATTTAATGTTTGACATGGAATTTGATACGGATATCATTGCTCATCATGGCTATGTAGCTCAGTCGGTTAGAGCACGGCACTCATAACGCCGGGGTCGGTGGTTCAATTCCACCCATAGCCACCAGTTATTTTTTCTTCAGATAAGCAAGAATTATAATTATTGAAATTAAAGCAAGAAGGCCATCCTGTCCAATCAGGCCAATGATTTCTGCTACATTTGTATAAACGTTTCCGACAAATGGTGCATCAATCCCGAAGATTATCCCTAACAATAAAGAAACCGCAACAATTGGAATCAAGACATCTGTTAATCTTCTAAAGAACTTTCTTATTGATTTAAGTGAAAGTTTGAGCTTTTTTATCTTAAACATGATTAATAAAAGCATCTAATAGGGAAAAACCCTATCAGATGCTTAAGTATATACTTAAGTTAGATTACTTAAGAAGCATCATAAGGAGCGCAGCAACTAGCAGTCCTACTAACCCATTATCACCAAGTGTTTGCACAACACTAAGTAAGTTATCTAGAACTTCACCAAAAAAGAATGTGTCGCCAAACACAATTCCTGCTACAACACCTAGACCAATAACACCAACTAAAATACCAGTTAAGTCACTGACTAGATCCTTAATCATTCCGAATGCTTTATCCATAATTTCCCCCTATGGTTTTTGCTTGGATTGCTATATAAAACCACAGAAATTTGTGGAGAACAAATAAATTAAATAAGAAAATTCAAAAAACTTGACAAATATGACTATTCTTTATCCACTGCTTTTGCAGAGAGCTTAAGCTTACCACGGTCAAAACCTATTAGTTTAACTTTAATGGAGTCACCCTCTGATAATACGTCAGAAACATTTTCAGTTCTTTCTTCAGATATTTCAGAAATATGCAGTAAGCCATCCTTGCCAGGCAAAATATTAACAAACGCACCAAAATCAACAATTTTTACTACCTTTCCTTCATAAATCTTATTAACTTCAGGATCTTCAATAATTGTTTCGATCATGCTCAAAGCAGCTTGCATCACAGATTGATTTTCACCAAAAACAGTGACCACTCCATCATCGTTTATATCAACTGATGCACCTGATTCTTGTTGTATATTCTTGATAACAGCACCACCTTTACCAATAATTTCTTTAATCTTGTCTTGGTGCACAGTGAATTTCTTCATCGCAGGGGCACTATCAGAGACTTCTTTAGGCTTATCTATTACTGCATTCATAACATCAAGAATGTGCATTCTGGCAGCTTTTGCTTTCTCCAGTGCAGCATCCATGATCTGCTCATTTATACCTTCAATTTTAATATCCATTTGCAACGCGGTTACTCCATCTGCAGTACCTGCAACCTTAAAATCCATATCGCCAAGGTGATCTTCATCACCAAGAATATCTGTTAGAACAGCAAAATCATCACCTTCCTTAATAAGACCCATTGCAACACCTGCAACAGCATTTGTTATGGGTACACCTGCATCCATTAGTGATAAAGAGGTTCCACAAACAGTTGCCATTGAGCTTGATCCATTTGATTCTGTGATTTCAGAAACAACGCGTAATGTATACCCAAAAGAATCTAGATCAGGTAAAACTGCTTTGATGGCTCTCTTTGCTAAATTGCCGTGTCCAATTTCTCTTCTTTTTGGACCTCCTGGAAAGCTAATTTCACCAACACTGTAGCCAGGGAAGTTGTAATGAAGCATAAAAGCATCGGTGCTTTCACCTGAGAGATTTTCAATTCTTTGTGCATCTTTTGTGCTGCCCAATGTTGCAGCAACTATTGCTTGAGTTTCACCACGTGTAAACAATGAGGATCCATGTGTTTTTTGCAGAAAAGAAGTTTCGACCTCGATTGGTCTTACAGTATCAAGATCACGACCATCAATTCTTGGTTGATTAGAAAGAATTGATTTTCTAACAACTGATTTCTCAACATTTTTAAAGGCCGTCATTAATCGAGCTTGCTCTAATTCATCAAGATCTTCATGAGAGGATTTAATTTTTTCTCTGACTGAGCTGATTGCCTCACCTCTAGATGATTTGTCAGCAATTTTAAAGGCATTTTCAATCTCATCAAGGAAATTACTTGAAATTTGATTTTCGTATTCCTTAATTGTTGGAACTTCTTCAACTTCCCACATATCAGGATTAACTTTAGACTTTAATTCATCACATGCATCAACCACTTTCTGCATCTCTTGATGGCCAAACAAAACTGCTCCTAACATTAAGTCTTCATCAAGCTCTTTTGCCTCAGACTCAACCATTAGAACAGCATCCTTAGTTCCGGCTACTACCATATCAAGGTAAGAGCTATTTAGTTGTTCATTTGAAGGGTTAATAACAAAGCTATCATCTATAAAACCTACACGGGCAGCTCCAATTGGCCCTTGAAAAGGGATGCCAGAAATACTTAAAGCAGCACTAGCGCCGATCATTGAAGCAATATCTGGGTTTTGATCTTTGTCGGCAGACATTACTGTACATATCACCTGAACTTCATTGGTAAATGAAGATGGGAAAAGAGGTCTAATAGGTCTATCGATTAGACGCGAAACAAGAGTTTCGTTTTCGGTAGGTCTACCCTCTCTCTTAAAAAAACCTCCAGGGATTCTGCCAGCTGCGTAAAACTTTTCTTGATAAAAAACTGCAAGAGGAAAAAAATCTTTTAAAGGATCATTATCTTTTTGTGCAACTACTGTAGTTAGGACCGACAAGTCACCCGAGGATACCATTACACTGGCAGTAGCCTGTCTGGCTACTTTTCCAGTTTCAATCTTATATTTTCTATTTCCGTACTCAAATTCAACCGTATTTATATCAAAATTTAATTTATTCACTTTATTCCTTATTTACCCTCTCAAATTAAGGGATTTAATTATTTCTTGGTGCCTATCACCATCTTTCTTTTTTAAATATGCCAATAGCTTTCTACGCAAATTAACCATTCTAATTAGGCCAGTTCTAGAGTGATGATCTTTTTTATGCTCCTTAAAGTGAGCTTGCAGCTTGTTAATGTTCTCGGTTAATAAAGCTATTTGAACTTCTGGTGATCCAGTATCGTTATCAGCGGTCTTGAACTTTTCAAGTATTTTCTGCTTTTCTTCCTTAGCTAATGCCATTTTATCTCCTTGGGTATACCTTTGTGTCATCTAAGCCTTGCATACCTAAAGCCTAGAGTGCGAGTAGCTTAGTACTAATTACACAATTAAACAAGAATTTCTTTGACTAAATGATCTTTTGAATATGAAAGAATGCCAACGAAAATATCATTATTATAACCTCTAAAATATCCTGACTTTTTTAATTTTGATCTAGTCTTTCCATAATTTTTTAGGTCAGCATACTCGTTATCGCTAATGGAAATCTCATCAAATATTTTTGTGCAATCTTCAATACTAATTATATTTTCTTTGCAAAGAGAATCTATTGATCTGGAATCAGAAATATCAAATGAGCCCTGCTTTAATCGCCTTAGTGATTGTAAATGACCTCCTATGCCAAGCTTCCTACCCAAGTCTCTAGCTATTGCCCTTATATATGTCCCCTTAGAACAAGTAATTTCTAGCTTAAGTTTTGGAAAATTGAATTCAATAACTTTTAATTCGTGGATTATGACTTTCCTGGCTGGTTTAGTTATTGGAATCCCCTCTCTAGCGTAATCATATAAAGGCTTTCCATTATGCTTTAAAGCTGAGTAAGTTGGCGGAACCTGTTCTATTTGTCCTTCAAAATTCTTTAGAACGGAAATAACATTTTCATAACTTACAGCCTGAGAGGATTTAAAGGTAGTATCCCCCTCAAGATCGTCTGTATCTTTTTCTTCTCCCAGGAATATCTCTGCAACATATGCTTTGTCTAGATTAAGAAAAATATTTGATAGCTTTGTTCCCTTTCCTATTCCTAAAATTAGTAGTCCATCTGCAAACGGATCAAGTGTTCCGAAATGTCCAACTTTCTTTAGAGATAATTTCTTTTTTACTTTTTGAAGTACTTGATTGGATGAATATCCAATTGGTTTATCTATTAGTAAAATTCCACTATTCATTTAAAGATTTTAATAAATCATCAATTGAATTAGCCTCATAAAGAGTGTTGTCATAAATAAATTTAAGTTTGGGGACCTTTTTTAGAACTACTTCAGAGGCAATTTGACTTCGAATCATGGAAGAGAATTTTTCAAGAAATTTTATTTCTGGAACATCGCTCTCATTGCCATTTATGATAGAAAAATATACTTTTGCAGAAGATAGATCCGAGGCTACTTTAACATCAATAATATTGAAACTTTTAAATCGCTCATCCTTTACTTTAGTTAAAATGATTTGAGAGATTTCTCGTTTTAGCAAATCTTCAAGCTGAAGAATTCTGTTTGAAGTCATTTATTTAAAGAGATTGAGCCTCTTCTTTTCTATCGTAAACCTCAATCTTATCTCCAGGTTTTATGTCTTTATAGTTTCTAATGCCTATACCACACTCAGTCCCATTTTTAACTTCGCCAACATCATCTTTAAATCTCCTCAAAGAATCTAATTCTCCTTGATGAATTACCACATCGTCTCGGAGGACTCTCACAGGTTTGTTCCTAAAGACGGAGCCCTCAACAACCATACATCCTGCAACTTGACCAAATTTTGGTGAGTTAAATACTTCAAGAACTTCAGCATTCCCAACAATTTCTTCTTTTATGATTGGATCAAGCATGCCAGTTAATCGAGCCTTAGCATCATCAATTAGTTCATAAATAATGCTGTGATAGCTGAGACTAATATCATTCTCTTCAACAAGTTTCTTTGCAGCATTATCAGCCCTGACATTAAAACCTAATAATACTGATTCAGTTGCCAATGCTAAATTCACATCTGATTCAGAAATACCACCAACTCCAGTCGATACAATTTTTATAGATGCTTCGTCATTTCCTGCATCCTGAAGTGCTGCACTGATAGCCTCGGAAGTACCGGCAACATCAGCTTTTAGAATAACGTTAAGAATCTTTTTAGAGCCCGAGCCCATATTTTCAAATAAGTTACCAAGATTTTCATCACGTTGTTTCAAGACTTTTTTATCTTTAATTGAAGATTCCCTAAATTGGGCTATTTCTCTCGCTTCTTTTTCAGACTTTACAACCTGAAAGGATTCACCAGCATCAGGTGCTGAATTAAGTCCTAAAACCTCAATGGCATCTGACGGGCCAGCATTCTTAAGTTTTGAAGTACTTGAAGATGAAATATTTTTAACTTTTCCGTAAGACATTCCAGAAACGATCATATCTCCAACCTTTAATGTTCCATTTTGGATCAGCAAAGTTGCAACGGCGCCCTTAAATTTATCAAGCTCTGATTCTAAAATAACACCTTGTGCTGGACCAGAATGATGCGCTTTCAATTCAAGCAATTCAGATTCCAAGGCCACTGCCTCAAGTAATTTATCTATTCCTTCCCCAGTTTGGGCTGAAACAGGAATCATTTGGACATTCCCTCCCCAATCTTCTGGGACTAAATCTTTAGCAGCTAGGTCTCCTTTTACTTTTTCAGCATCTGCATCCTGTAAATCAATCTTATTTATTGCAACCACAATTGATACTTCAGCTGCTTTGGCATGATTAATCGCCTCTTCAGTCTGTGGCATTACGCTATCATTTGCTGCAACAACTAAAATCACTACATCAGTAGTATTCGCGCCTCTTGCTCTCATTTGACTGAAAGCTGCGTGACCTGGGGTATCAATAAATGTTATTTTTGAATCTTTTAATTCAACTTCATATGCTCCTATATGCTGAGTAATTCCCCCAGCCTCCCCGTCAGCGACTTTAGACTTACGAATGTAATCAAGAAGAGATGTTTTTCCATGATCGACATGACCCATAACAGTTACTACCGGTGATCTTGGTGATTGATCATCAGAATATTCAATTTGACCAATAATCTGATCCTCGACTGATTCATCTGCTACCGGCACACCATTGTGACCAATTTCTTCAGTAACAAGAATTGCTGTTTCTTGGTCAATAGAATCATTTATAGTTGCCATTACACCTAAAGACATTAACTCCTTAACAACTTCTCCTCCCTTAATTGACATTAATTTAGCTAGTTCACCAACCAGGATCGTGCTTGGTATTTCAATATCTTTTTTAATGAACTCATCAGGCTTTTCAAACTGATGTGAGCTGTCCTTAGAAAAAGAAGATTCTTTTCTAGCATATTCATTTGCTGCCTTAGATAATTGATCCTTTACGTCAACAGGTTTAGAGGGTTTTTGTGGTGTTCCTGGAACAGGTTTTTTGGAAGCTTTGGCTTGTTCTTGCTTGAGCCTAATGGCTTCTTTGATCTGGTCTTCTCTTTTCTTTTGCTGCTCTTTGAGTTGTTCTGCTGCAGCTTTTCGCTTAGCCTCAATATTATCAGTAAAGCTTTTACCGGAGGAAGTTTTTTTTGTTGCAGAGGACTTTGGTTTAGCTTTTATATCCCCATCTGAAGTGGTAACAACCTTTTTGGGGCCTGATTTTCGATCTTTTAAAAAAAGTAATAGTGCCTGCTTATCACTTGGAGTTATCTCATCAGATTCGGATTTATGACTCAATCCAGCAGACTGCATTCTCTCAAGAAGAACGGATGGCTCTGTTTTAAGAGCCTTGGCAAAATCTTTTACTTTCATTGGTATATTTTACTCTTCGAACCAAGACTCTCTAGCTTTCATAATAATATCTGCAGCTTTCTTCTCATCCATTGGAACGATATCAATTAATTCATCAACAGCAAGCTCCGCAACGTCATCCATTGTTTTTAATTTATTGGATTTGAGAGTTTCGATATCATCCTCACTGAACCCTAATCCAGTAAGAGAGGCTAGCTCATCTTCCTCTGCTGAAAATTCACCCATAGCCTCAATTAATGCTGCATCAGAAGCAGAATTTTTTAGCTCTTGAGCTTTTTCATGATCTAAGCCAGTTGCATCTTCTAGATCTTTATCATCCATATGGGCTATGTCATCAAAAGTTTTTACTCCCAACTCCACAAGCTTTTCAGCAGTTTCCTCATCGAGTGATAGAGACTCCATCAATTTTGCCTGAAATTCAGTCTCAACAACTTTTTCTTTTGCTTCAGCCTCCTCAGAAGAAATAATATTTAATTCCCATCCAACCAACCTTGAAGCAAGTCTTATGTTTTGACCTCTTGCCCCTATGGCTAGTGCTAAGTTGTCCTCATTGACTGCGAGCTCCATAGATCTATTATCTTCGTCCATCACAATAGACTCTACCTTTGCAGGTGAAAGCGCATTAATTACCATTTGCGCAGGATTATCTTCAAAAATTATTATGTCTATCCTTTCGTTACCTAATTCTCCTGAAACTGATTGAACTCTTGAACCCCTCATTCCAACGCAGGCACCAACTGGATCAATTCGTCCATCATTGGTTTTAACAGCAATTTTAGAGCGTGATCCTGCATCTCTAGCAATTCCTCTTATTTCAATGACATCCTCATTGATTTCAGGTACCTCGATTCTAAATAGCTCAGTAACCATTTCAGGGCACACCCTACTCAACATTAATTGAGCTCCTCTTCCTTCAATTTCCTTTATCTGAAGTATTGCTCTTATACGATCATTAATTTTGTATATTTCACCTGGTAACAATTGATCTCTTGGCAAAATAGCTTCCACATCGTTATTTATTTCAACGATAATATTATCTCTTGTTACTCTCTTAACAATTCCATTCATTAAGGTATTATCTTGAGCTCTAAATTTAGAAACTATATTCTCTCTTTCAGCTTCTCTTACTTTTTGCATCATTATTTGACGAGCAGCTTGTGTCTCGATTCTTCCAAAATCAATATTTTCAACAACCTCAGTATGTAATTCACCGGCTTCTTTACCAGCATCAGCTGAAGTTTTATGAGTTTCAATATGGAAATCAGGATCATCTTCATTTGCAACAATCCATGAGCGTGATGTAGTGTAAACTCCAGACGAAGTATCAATGGCAACTGATATCTCGGCATCCTCATGAAAATGTCTTTGTGATGCAGATGCAATTGCTACCTCAAGAGCATTAAAAATTATAGATTCTTCAATTCCCTTCTCATTGGAAACTCCCTCTACAACAGCTAAAATTTCTTTACTATCCATTTTCTTTCCTCAAAATCTTTTCAAAATCTGGTATTAACTTGCAAGTATCAATATCTTCAAATGCAAACTTATATTCATTGTTGTCCTGATCCAAAAATATTAAATTGCTGTCAAATTTCTTGTAAATTAACTTGAAAGTTAGCTTGCCTTCAACTGGAGCCTTTAACTTGATGCTAAATTTCTCTCCTACAAATTGATCGAATTGTTCAGCCTTATATATTTTTCTCTCAACACCAGGAGTTGAGACCTCTAAAGTATAGTCAAGCTCTGCAAAAAAGTTATCCAGTGGCAACTCATAATTCAAATCTTTTGAAATCTTTTCACAATCTTCAATAGTTGCACCTCCAACAGCATCAATAAAAACTCTCAAAATAGGAGTATTTGCTCCATGGATAAAATCAATACCCCAGAGATCGCATCCGTTTGCTGTAACCGACGGCTCAACTATACTTTCAAAATCAAATCTCATCTTTCTAAACAAAAAAAGGCCAAATGGCCTCCACTAATATCCCCTATAAATGTGGACTGGTAGCGGGGGCTGGATTTGAACCAACGACCTTCGGGTTATGAGCCCGACGAGCTACCAGACTGCTCCACCCCGCATCGCAGCGAATGTGAAGTTTAATTAAAAGCAGTGCGATTGGTCAAGCTAATTCTTAGTTCTATATGAGTGAAATATAAGCCTTAATTAATCTTTTGTTGATATAATCTTCGCCCATGCCGAAGTGGTGGAATTTGGTAGACACGCTATCTTGAGGGGGTAGTGAGCTAATGCTCGTGCGGGTTCAAGTCCCGCCTTCGGCACCATGCCTTTAGACGATAAGACTTAATTCTTAAATTAAATTTATCTAGATGTCACTCCGTTGGAACTTCTTCGAGAATAACTTCCTCTTGAGTCAGTTCATCAATATCAAAAAGCACCTCGGTATTTGATTGCTTTAAAAAATATGCATGTCCCAGGCTAACAACTAAAAAAAGTGCTGCAATGTAAGTGGTTATCTTGCCTAGAAAGTTAGAAGGCCCTACAGCTCCAAACAAACTATTTGAAGAGCCACCACCAAATGCCGACCCAAGGTCTGAACCCTTACCTTGTTGTAAAAGAACAAGGACAATCAATATGATTGCTAGAATTATATTAGTGATCATTAAAAAAGTTATAAGCATTTTCTCTACCCGTTATGAATCTCAAAAAAATTGTTCGCTATTCTACCAAAAGAATGACCATCTAATGAAGCCCCACCGATTAAAGCTCCATTTACATGTTCTTGTTCAAAGATTTCTTTTGAGTTTTGATCGTTGACGCTGCCACCATAAATGATATTTTCTAACTTCACATCAAATTCTCTGTGACAAATCTCCTTGATAATTGAATGGATCTTATTTATGTCAGATGGTTTTGCAACATCTCCGGTTCCTATTGCCCAAATAGGTTCATAAGCAATAGATAGATTTATATTGTTCAAATCATTTAATGATCCTTGAAGCTGAGAATATAAGAAATCCTCAGTTTTTTTTGCAGCATATATTTCTTTTGGCTCTCCAATACATAAAACAGGATGAATGTTGTGATTTGATGCCTCTAAAATTTTAGATTTAATAACTTCTTCTGTTTCAGTATGTAATTCTCGCCTCTCAGAATGGCCTAAAATTACAAAATCAGCTCCGGAGTTTTTAATCATAGCTGCAGAAATCTCCCCAGTAACTGGCCCCTCAGGAAGATGACTTATATTTTGAGCGCCTAGCTTAATTTTAGATTGATGAGTTTTGCATACATCCAAGAGTGTAAAAGGAGGTGCAATTCCTAAATCATCAAAAAGATTTTCATCTGCGGATTTAGATAGATTTTTATACCAATGCAAGTAATCATCTTTAAACCCATGCATTTTCCAATTTGCAATAACTTTCATTATTCAAATAATTTACTAATATCGCTTGCGTACTTTTGAGCAGTTTCCTTGGATTCTGATTCGACCATTACACGAATGAGGTTTTCTGTCCCTGATGGTCTGATTAGTACTCTCCCCACAGTCAAATCTGATTCAATCTCTTTAATTTTCTTTTGGATATTTGAATCATTAACAATATCTTTGTTCGCTACCGGAACATTGATTAATACCTGAGGTATCTTTTTATAGTTCGATAAAACTTCAGATGGGGTCTTTTCTAGTAATAGTAATGAAGAGATTGTTTTTAAAGCAGCTATTGTCCCGTCTCCAGTACTCACAAGGTCTCTACAAATTATGTGTCCTGATGATTCGCCACCTAAAAGCCAACCCTCCTCTAACAGCATTTCGCTAACATATTTGTCTCCAACATTAGCCCTCTTGAACTTATACCCTAGCTTTTTAAGTCCATCCTCTAATCCATAATTAGTCATCAGAGTCCCAACTATCCCAGACCATGCTCCGGTTCTGTTGGGGTTAGAAAAAGCAAGAATATATAAAATATCATCGCCATCAAGCAAATTGCCTCTAGAATCTACCAAGACAACCCTATCTCCGTCTCCATCCATAGCTAAACCATAATCAGCACGCTGCTTAATTACTTCTTTTGCTAGCGCCTCAGGATGCGTAGATCCACATTTATTATTTATATTAAACCCATCTGGATTAGTAGCCATTTCTATGACCTCGGCGCCAAGTTCTCTGAAGATGGAGGGTGTAACTTTATAACAGGCTCCATTAGCACAATCAATTACAATTCTAAGGCTGCTAAATGAAACTTCTGATGGAACTGTTGATTTACAAAATTCAATGTATCTATCACCAGATTCATCAAACCTTAAAGCTTTACCAAGTTTGCTAGTGGTTACTGGCATTAATTCTGTGGCAAGAACTTTTTCTATTTTTTTTTCTATCTCTCTTGAAATCTTTACACCATCAGCTGAGAAAATTTTGATTCCATTATCATGAAAATCATTATGAGATGCGCTGATAACAACACCAAACTGACCTCTCAATGATTTAGTTAAATAAGCAACGCCGGGTGTAGGCAGTGGTCCTAAAAGCCTAACGTTCACACCTGAAGCAATAAAACCAGCCTGAAGTGCTGATTCAAGCATATAACCAGAGACTCTTGTATCTTTTCCTATTAGAACAGTATCCCAGCCCTCTTCCTTAAGAACTTTGCCCGCTGCATGCCCTACTTTAAGACAAACCTCTGGGGTTATCTCTGATTCGACTGGTCCGCGTATACCATCGGTACCAAACTTGATTTTCATTTTTGAATTATAGCTCTTCTGCAGGTCCTTTTATTGAAGAATCCTTAGATGATGTTTTTTTAGGCTTATCATCATCGTTCCA
>CACMYW010000020.1:0-15905 GCA_902617955.1 uncultured SAR86 cluster bacterium | reverse complement strand
ATTTTTTGTACCTTCATTAAGCATATCCATCATAAAATTTGTATAACCCAGCTCGCTTAGATCTTCCTCAGCAAACCCGCTTGAGAGCAGGATTGTCATTTGCACTAGGGGTAAACCATCCCTTTGAGCAAGATAGATTTTTGAACCATTGGAGAGAGTAGCTGATTCAATATTTGGAAATTGATAGCTTACGCTTGAGGTTGGATAGGGCATGCCTTTTGATCTATCAACTCCATTTTTATTAGCTGATAATTTCTGTTCAGGCATGATTGTAAGAACATACGCTGTGTCGTCAATCCAATTGCTAAGAGTGGTTTTAATATCTTTGGATGATGTATCGAGAAGATTTTCAAGGTATGTTTTATAACAGTCAGGTTCACCAGTATATGTTTCGCACGTTGCTAAAATATCTGATTTTCCTCCAAAGCCACCAATTCTTTGTAAGCCTCTTATATAGCCTGCATAAGTTTTAGTTTTTTCAGCTTCTAGAAGATCTTTATCAGGACCTTTTTTTAAATAATTTGCTATCGATTCATCTAATGCTTCCTCGACAACATCTGGATCTACGCCAGGCGCAACATCAGCAGCAATATAGAATAAACCTGATATCTCTCTACCAAAGTAAAAAGCTGAAACACCGGTGGAAACTTGTTGATCATAAACCAAGTCTTTATATAAGGGTGAATTTTTTTGATCACTAAAGACGCTGGCAGCTAAATCCAAGTGAACTTCCTCAATGGTATTGGCGGGCGGTGTATTCCATACTTTATAAATGACTGTTTGAGGAACATTATCAAGCATGATCTCTCTTTTTTCCTCAGATCTTTTCCCTATCCACTTACTGGGTTTAGTTAATGGTGGTCCGGGAGGGATATCACCAAAATACTCTTGAGCTTTTGCTTTAGCAGTTTCCAAGTCAATATCTCCAGCTAGAACAAGAACAGCATTATTTGGACCGTAGTAAGTTTTAAACCATTCTTTAACATCATCTAATGATGCTGCATCAAGGTCCTCCATTGAACCGATTGTTGTCCATGAATAAGGATGGCCTTTGGGATAGGCACCATTTGAAATTCGATCAAAAGATTTTCCATACGGTCTGTTCTCGCCTTGTCTTTTCTCATTTTGAACAACACCTCGTTGTTCATCCAGTTTTTCTTGATCCACCACACCAAGCAGGTGACCCATTCGATCAGATTCCATCCATAAAGCTAAATCAAGGGCATTGGTTGGAACATTCTGAAAATAATTTGTTCTATCAGAATTTGTTGTACCGTTTTGATCAGTTGAACCTATTTTCTCAAATGGCTCAAAATATTCCGAGTTATAGTTTTCAGTTCCATTAAACATTAAGTGCTCGAATAAATGAGCGAATCCCGTTTTACCTTCTTTTTCATTTTTTGAACCAACGTGATACCAGATGTTTACTGCTACCATTGGAACTTTTCTATCCTCATGGACAATTACGGTTAAACCGTTATCAAGTGTAAATTTTGAATAATTAATCTCAGGTATGGAATTTTCATTATCTGATGTATAAGCGAAGATACTTACAGATAAGAAAAAACCTATGAAATAAGTAGATAATTTTTTAAGCATATAAACCCCATAAATCTGATGAAATAAAAAACGATCAACAATTATAGTGATTCTAATGAGAATTGAAAATTTTCTATTCGCTTAAGTTAAAATATTCTTATGTATAAATTAAGTAATATTGCATGCGTATGTGCAGCTATTCTGCTTTGCTATGGCTGCTCAAATGAAGTAACCGACACGGAAGGTCAATTACGCGAATGGATTAGCACTCTATCATCGGACGAATTCGAAGGTAGAAAGCCTGGAACCAATGGAGGTCAACTCACAAAAAATTATATTGCAGATCAACTAAAGAAATTAAACATTGAACCATTAGGAAATAGCTATTTTGTTGAGGTTCCTGCAACACAAATTACCTTGAAGAACCAATCATACGTGACCCTTAGTTTTAGAGGTCAAGACAGAAAATTAAATACTGGAAAAGAAATTATTTTTTGGACAAAACATGCAAAAGAATATCGGAAATTAAGAGATAGTCAGCTTGTTTTTGTAGGTTATGGGATTGTTGCACCTGAGTATAACTGGAATGACTACGAGGGAATTGATGTTCGAGGAAAAACTGTTGTGATGCTTATAAATGACCCCGGATTTGATACTGGAAAATTAAGACTTTTTAATGGTAAATCAATGACTTACTACGGAAGGTGGACTTATAAATTTGAGGAAGCTGCAAGACAGGGTGCTGCTGGAGTAATTATTCTTCATGAAGAGAATGCAGCTGCATATCCATGGTCTACAGTTGAAAACTCATGGCAGGGCCCTCAGCTTGATCTGACTAGAGAAGATCTTGGTTTAAGCAGAGCATTAGTTGAGGCTTGGATTCCTCATGATGTATTTACTAATTTAATAGATTTTACAGGCTTTAATTACGATAGTTTAAAGGAGATTGCTTTATCAGATACGTTTCGTGCATTTGAGCTTAGAGGGATGAAGCTATCCACTGAAATTTTTAACAATGTAGACTATCTTACTTCTCACAACATTGCTGGTTTGCATGTTGGTTCAACCAGGCCGGATGAATATATTTTATATACAGCCCACTGGGACCATCTCGGTATTTTGGAAAATCTTGGATCAGACGACATCATTGCAAATGGTGCTATTGATAATGCAACCGGGATTTCTGCACTATTGGATCTAGCTAGTCGGTTTGCAAGGATAGATACTGAAAGATCTCAGCTATTTTTGTTCGTTACATTGGAAGAATCAGGCCTTTTAGGATCTGAGTATTTTGCTGAGTATCCACCGATAAATTTAAATAATATCGTTGCTGGTTTTAATTTTGATGGAATTATTCCCACCGGAAAAACTAATGATGTTGTAGTCATTGGTTATGGAGCATCAGAACTTGAAGACCTTCTGGAAGAGCAATTATTAAAAGAAGGTAGATATATAAACCCAGATCCAAACCCTGAAAAAGGTTACTTCTACAGATCTGATCATATTAGCTTTGCAAAGAGAGGTGTCCCAATGCTTTATGCAGATGGCGGCTCAGATCTTGTAAACGGTGGCAAGTCTGCAGGTTTAATTCTTGAGGAAAATTATAGAAAAAATGCTTATCATAATGTATCAGATGAATATTCGGAGGATTGGGATCTAGATGGCTTGATTCAATCTATTGATTCGATCTATGACATTTCTTTAAATTTAGCAAATAATAATATGTGGCCAAATTGGTATGAGGATAATGAATTTAGAGCTATCCGCGATCTTTCATTAGAAATACAAAATAAATAGTTCATTAAAATTCACCTTAATGTGATTTTGATTTCACAATCGACCATCATCATAATGTTAGATCAGTAATTTCATGCTTCCCCTAGCAAGATATGGATCTATGGCAGTGCCTAGTCACTGCCTTTTTTTATTCTAGTAAAAAAGTCCTCACTATTTAGGTTTACAGCTCTAATAAACTCATCATCTTTTTTATTAAGATTTCTGTAAACTAACTTCATCCTTGGGTTATTTTCTAATTTCTTCCTTTGATTATTCAAAAAATTCCAATACAGATAATTAAATGGGCATGCATCGTTAGAAGTAGTTTCTTTTACATTGTAATGACATGTCTTACAGTAATTAGACATTCTATTTATGTATGCACCGCTGGCAGCATATGGTTTAGTGCCAACGATGCCACCGTCAGCAAATAAAGCCATTCCAAGCGTATTAGGCAATTCAACCCACTCATGTGCATCAAGATAGACTCCGAGATACCACTCACACACATATCGAGGATCAATTTCAGACAAAAGGGCAAAGTTACCAGTAACCATTAATCGATGGATATGATGCGAATAACCAAGTTCTTTTGTGCTATCCACCGCCTTAGCGACACACTGCATTCGGGTTTCGCCTGTCCAGAATAATTCTGGGAGTTTGCGAGTATTTTCAAAAAAATTTAAGGATTTATAATCTGGCATTTTTAACCAATAGATACCTCGAATAAATTCTCGCCATCCAAGTATTTGTCTTATAAAGCCTTCTACAGAATTAAGTGGAGCACCCTCATAATATTTTTTTTCAGCTGCAACAATAATTTTCATTGGATCTAATAAACCAACATTTATATAAGGTGATAAGAGGGAATGAAATAATGTCGGATTACCCACATCCATGGCATCTTGGAATGGACCAAAGTTATTAATTAATGAATTAAAAAATTCATTTGCCTTTTTTTCAGCATCTTCTCTTGTAACCGACCAGTTAAAATTTTCAAGATCTCCAAAGTTATTTCCAAAGACGTTTTCAACATCTACCATCACATCAACGGACAATGCATCAGGCTTAATTTTTTCTCGCTCAGGTGGGTCTTCTTTGAGCTTGTTGATACTCACTCTATTCTTTGAATCAAAATTCCATTCACCTCCGACTGGTTTTTCATCTTCGATAAGAATGTTGTATTTTTTTCTAAGCCATCTATAAAAAAATTCTTGAACAAGAGATTTCTTGCCTTTAGCCCAATTCTTAAATTCTTCAGCGCTGCTTATAAACTTAGGATCGTCATGGACTTTTAAGGCTATTCCTAGTTTTGAAGTCAGAAGGGTGAGTTGAGTTAAGGTCTTATGATCGCTTGGATGAACAACCTCTAACACTTCGTAATTATTCAAACGAATATAGTCAGACAATAAATCTGTCATTCCATTTTTTTTACCCTTAGTAATCGGGATATGATCTGAATTTTTTAAGTTAAGCTCTTTAATAAAATGTCTAAGCGAAGAAAAAAGAAATGCGAGCTTTTGCTTATGATGATTTTGATCAAAATAAATGTCTAATGGCTCAAAATATAGGACGCGGAGGTCTCTCTTTGATGAATCAAATATAGGGTTATTTTTAGAGAGTTGATCAGGAAAGATTAAACCAAGTATCTTCATAACTAACGATTTAAATCCATAGCTAAAGAATAGCCTGATAGAAAAGCATTCTCAATTCTTGGACCCTTAATCCAGTCACCAATCAAGTAAATTGAGTCACTATACTTTATGTATCTTTCTTCATTCATCTTTTTATTTGTGAGGGCATATTTCCATTTAAAAATATCAGCATAAATAATATTGAGGTTGCTTGAGGTGAAATTATGTAACTCCTCTTTGGCAAAATTAATTATTGTTTCCTTATTTTTATCATACATTTCCTTGCTGCTTTCAGGGCTGAGGTGAATTAGTACTGATTCAGGAATTTGCTTGTTAAACAATCTTGATGATGCTATCCAACTAATTGCCTTGTTATTCGGCTTTATTGCATTTAGTTCAAATGAAGATCCTTTCTCAAGACATAACCCTATAGCCAAGCAAGGATCAAAACTGCATTCATAATCAAGCTCTCCAAGTAAATTAAGGGCTTGAGGATGAGGAATACTTAAAATTAATTTGTTGTAATCAACTATTGTTCCATCACTTAAGTTAATTGTATTGCTTTTTTGATTTACTTTTATTACCTCAGAATTAAAGTTAATTTTTTTGTTTATAAAACCATAATCAGCAATAAACTGCATGCCTTCTTCATGAGTCCAAATATTTTTATCTTCGTATGCATTCTTTTCTTCAATAAATATAGAAGCAGTATGGTTTGTTGATCCAGTTTTGATTAAGTAATTATCAAAGATTGAGCTGGAAGAGGTTGCGTACTGAGCACCAAATTGCATGATGAATTCTTTATAGTTTCGCGCACAAAGCCTACCTCCAACTCTTGATGCCTTTTCATAAATTTCTACATCACCTTTGAAGCGGTGTGAAAAGGCTGAAGCACTAATTCCGGTACCAATAAGAATAGTGGCTGACAATTTATTTGTATCGAGAACCTTCTTTCATAACAAAAGAAATATCTTTCAATGATTCTATATTTTCAAGAGGATTATTTTTAAGAGCGATTATATCTGCACTAAAACCAGATTTAATTTTACCTATTTTATTTTCAAGCCTAAAAAGTTTTGCGGTTTCAAGAGTAGCACTTTGAATTGCTTCAATTGGAGTCATTCCACCTTTAACCATTAATACAAATTCTTGCCAATTATCGCCATGAGCAGATACGCCTGAATCTGTTCCAAAGGCAATTTTTACACCATATTTATTTGCTTTTGAAAATGTGTCTAATATTTTTGGACCTATTTCCGCGGCCTTTGGCCTAACAACCTCAGGAAAGAAATTATCAATTCTTGATTTTTCAGCAACCCATTCCCCTGCAAGTATTGTTGGAACCATATAAGTATCATTCTTTATCATTGCATCCATAACCTCTTTATCCATATATGTACCATGCTCAATTGAGTCAACCCCAGCATTGACAGCTCTTAACATACCTTGTTTGCCATGCGCGTGAGCAGCAACCCAAAGACCATAATCTTTTGCAATTGAAATTAGACCTTCTAATTCGTTATTGGTAAATTGTGGATTTTGCCCTGATTTAGCAACACTTAACACTCCACCAGTAGCAGTAATCTTTATACCATCAGCTCCATCTTTATATCTTTGCCGAACTGCCTTCTTTATTTCTTCAAAGCTGTCAACAACACCCTCTTCAGGGGTGGGAGGATCATATAGGTCAGTGGGTAACTCATTAGTAGGATCACCATGACCACCAGTCGTAGCAATGGTTTTACCGGATGTAAGTATCCTAGGTCCCGGAACAATACCTTTGTTAATTGCATTTCTGAGGGAAATTGTTTGCATACCACCATCGCCCACATTTCTAACAGTTGTAAAGCCTGCATTTAAGGTCTTAAGAGCGTTTGCAGTGGCAAAAATTGCATCATATTCAGGCTCTAATTTCATATCCCTTTCAGCTTTTGGTACATATTCCATATCTAAATGAACATGCGCGTCCATTAACCCAGGCAAAACATAACTATCTCTTAAATCATGATATTGCTGGAAATCAGATTTATTTATGTATCCATCTGAAATTGATGCAATTAAATTATTTTTTATAATTATTGATTTTCTAGACCCAATTTTTCCTGTTTCAACATCAATTAGTTTCCCAGCATGAATTAAAATATCACCATTTAAATAGGAAAATTGAAGTGATAGAACTAAAAAAAATACGCTTTTGTAAAAATTATTCATAAATATGGCTCCATAATTATTGACATTTAAACTATTTGTCATATATATTTCACACAAATGTCACAAAGGAGTAACAAATGACACAAATGAGATTAAACATATCATTATTGCTATGTGCATTACTTTTATCACCTTTATCTTACTCTGATGCTTATATTTTTGCATCAGCAAAAGACCTATTATCCATTGACAAACCTTCCATTGAAGTTGAATACAGCAATTCAAGTCTTTTATCAACATGTCCTGTCGGATCAATAGGGTGTTTTACTTCTGCAGAGGGCGGAAAGATTATATTGAGCGAAGACATTCCGTTGAGACATCATGACGTTGTATTGCTGGGATTGTACTCTGATTACCTTCAGTATGCTCATAGTAGAGTAATAGATGAGCTCAGAACTTGTGAGGTAAAAGTTGCCTATTTAAACCAAATTAGTAACACAAGATTAGCTAATTTATATGAAGGACAATGCGATAGCCTTTTCAAAGGTAAGCTATTAGTTCTTAGATAAAATTATAAATTCATGGTGGCACTTTCAAGGATGGTGCCATCATTATTCTTAAGCTGAATATCCAAAGCATCCTCTTTAATAACCAAAATTCCATAATTTATTTCTTTATGAATTTTGCCCTGCATTAATTTATCAGTCTCATTGTCACTGCTTCCTGGTTTATTTAGGCTTGAGGCAGTTATTTCAATTATTTTATTGTGTTTATAAATAGCACCACGGTGCCTATCTCCTGAAAGGATAAGCACATTTTTTTTATGTTGTATCAAATTGATTAACTTATCTCTTTCATGAGGAAAGTTAGCCCATTTCTCATATCCATGCTCAGTAGGAAGAACTTGTATTGAGGAAAGAATTATAAACATCTCAGTTTTAGGATCATTTAATTCATTTTCAAGCCAAGACCACTGAGAGGTTCCTAAAATTGAAGAGTTAAGGTCATTATTGGGTTGCCGATTTGTTCTTGAACCCAATAAATTTGATCTAAAATATCTAGTATCTAGACCAATAACTTTAATTTTATTTTTCTCAATAATGTAGTCTTTAGAAAAGTATGTTCCTTCTCTATTTCTTCTTGGATCATTGGATGGCACATCCCAGAAATCCATAAAAATCTTCTGAGTTAATCGTTTATGTTTATACTCTGAACCGCCATCATTTTTACCATAGTCATGATCATCCCAAATAGCTAACTTTTCGAGTTCATTAAGCCATCTTGGGAATCTCTTTGCTTGAATTTTATATGCTTTAACCAAATTCTTAGTATTTCCAGATGGAACATCACCATAAATGTTATCCCCCAAGAAAATAAACTTATTAATGTTTTCGTCTGCAATTGGTTTCCAAATTTTTTGAGGATACCTTTGATCTAAACATGACCCAAAACCAATTTTTGTATCTGAATTTACATTAATAGTAAAAAATATAAATATTAAAAAAGGTGTTAAAAATTTGATGGCTAGCATTAACACTTATTATATAACTGATATATTCTTCACTTGATATGAAAAAAATAATTCTCTGTCTTTTTGTTCTTGTAAGTTGTACTGATAATACAAGTGTTGAGTCCCAGAATTTAAATCAATTACTAAAACCTAATTTTGAATACCGCTTTGTTGAGATGCAATGTCAATTTAGATCTTCAAACAACTTAGCTAGTCTAGAAAGACTTATTCCAAGACTGAAAGAAGTACTTTCTGAAGAAATATCTATGACAGTTGCCTTTAGATTTATCAATGATCAAGTAGATACAAAATCATTTTATGTATGGTTAAGGAGCGATCCAAAATCAAACAATGAAACTAGGATTGACATCATTAATGAGGTAGCTAATTGTAATGTTCGTGACACAAGTACTAATTTTGGCTTTGCTGTAATAAATTTTGATCCCAATCAAATACTTCAGGACTCCTATATTACTGAAGTTATCTATTGTAATTACATTGATGATAATTCTTTTCCAACGCTTAATTTTGCTATTCAGGATCTAGAATATTTTTTTCCAAAAGATCAAACTTATAAGGCCTTTTATCAGGAAGGTGATTTACAAGGTGAGTTTGTATGGATAAATCAATTTAAAAGCATTCAAGAATACAAAACTTTTATTGAGGAATTTAATTTAGATGAGAATAGTAATATTATATTTACAGGGTTCACATCTAAAGCTAATTGCTATTCGTCGAACTTATTTCAAACTTATGGGATTTAATTATGCGCAAATATTTTTTATTTTTACTAATACCAATAATGCTTAGTGCTGATACAGACAGAAAAGTCTCTGACTTATCAGTAGAGGAGCTTAAAAATTTAGTCTCTGAAATAGTCGAAGACTCGATTGAAAAATGTGAGGTTACTGGAACCATGGAGGGCAGGTCTAAGTTAAACCTTAAAGTTGAGGGTACGGTAATAGGTAAGATGGAATGCAATTTCGATAAAAAAAAAATTAATGAGTAAACTCAATACGAGTTTTTTATTAATTCAACTTATGTAAAATGATTACATATATAAAAGAAGGAGCTCTTATGAAATTAAATTTTGTTTTAGGTTTTTTTGCAGCAATTTCGTTGAATATTTCTGCTGAAATATGGAAGGATTACTCTCCAAGCGAAGAGATTGTGGAGATGACTGTGGTTAAGGTTAAGGCAAACTATGTTGATGATTATCTTGTAAATCTTAAATCAACATGGGTTGACTCTCTTGAAGTTCAAAAGAAGCTTGGCCACATTATCAGTTATAACGTATGGACGGCGGAAACTGCAGGGACTACTCCCAATGTGTTTCTAACAGTTCGATATAAAAATGCTGCAGCGAGAGAACCTAACAAGGGTAGATATGAGGCATTTATAAAAGAGTGGAGAAAAGTTCTCTCAGAAAAAGAGCAACGAAATATTGCTTCTGGTTATGATGATATGAGAGAAATAGTTGACTTGGTGGTCTTAAGAGAAGTTATTTATAATTAATTCTTGCTTAGGGTAGGGAGCCTAGCTCCCTCCCTAATTATGTTTTCCTATCTCCCAACCAAAGTCAGATAAGTAATTCCTTGAATGCTCAATGGCACCGTCTTCTAGTTTTGTCCCCATTATGTCATTCCATCGATTTAAAAATCCAAACAGTGAAATTACACCTATTATTTCAATAACATCATTTTCTGACCACTCGTCAAGTAACATCTTTTTAAGCTGATCGTCTTCTTTTATTGGGTTGATGCTACTTAGATGAGTAAACTTCAAAGCAATTTTTTCCTTCCTAGAAAATAAGTCACTATTTTCATAATCCCATACAGCTTTTAGTCGTTCATCAGATGATCCGTACCTTTTTGCTGCAAGACTCGTATGGGCTTGACAGTATCGACATCCAGCAGCATTACTCGAAATAAATGCAATTAACCGTTTAAATTCTGGAGTTAAAGTTCCATTGTTCTCCATTACCGCTTTATTTAAGTTTATAAATGCAGCAGCAAGATTTGGTTTTTTTTGCATTGTAAGAACTGAGTTAGGGCAAAAACCTAATGTTTCATTAAAAAATTCTGCTAATTTTTTTGTTTTTATATCGCTTAACTCGTCTAATGGCTTTATAATTGACAACGTTATCACCTATTAAGTTATTAGATTATTTAATCATGAATAAACAAGAATTAGTTGAGGTATTTAATGATCTCCATCCTGAGGATACATCTGGAGAAATTATCGGAGAGGTTTATCTTGATGATGGAACAAAAATTCAAACAGATTCGATTCGAATAGATATGGATGGGGGTAGAATTATTTTGGCATCTAAAAAATCGAATATGCATGCAATCAACAATAAAAATTGGATTCAAGAATTAATCTTCTATAAGAATAAAAAGCTTAAATCTGCTTAGAAATCCTTTACTTGAGCATACAGCTTTTTGATACCATTACTCACAGTTTTTGTAAAAATAAATGGTAAAAATGCATGAATTATTCCTACTACTCCAAGAACAATTAAGACAACGGACATTCTCAGAACTCTTATTGAATGAGATAGGAAACCTATTTTTGAGTTCTTAAGGTGATGTATGTCAAAAAACATACTGCTATTATATAACACTAATGAGTAATATAAGGCGTGTTGAAAAGTTTAAGGAGTTGCTAAAAAAAATCCTTAAGGAAAAAGAATCAAAAAAGAAAGTAAACGTAATTAAGTTTCCTACAAAACGTCAATAGTATTACTCCAGATTAATTTAAAATCTCTTGAGACAAACTTAGCTTTGTTATTGTCTAGCTTTATAACATCTGTGTAAATGATTCCCATATCGAGTTTTTTAGTTTGCTCACCGTCTTTAAAAATATGACTCGCAATGCAATAGGTTTTTCCGCTATAAGTATCATCAATCCATTCTCCATTGATGTTCCCAATAAAGTGCATTGTTTGTATAAAGTTTTTATCAAGCTCTTGCATTGCAATCATAAACTCTTCAAGTGAATTAATTTCATACATACCTGTCATCTTGAAGTTAGTTTGCATTATTGATTTGAGTTCAGAAAAATTCTTTGAATCAATAATTTCAGCATAAAGATAGATGATTTCTTCTGCCTGATCATTGATGTTTTGTATGTCTTTTGCATAAATGATTCCAATTGATAGTGAGATTATGAGAGCTGAGACTAATTTAAGTTTGTTCATTTAACTACCTTACTTATTTCTCCTAGTACAAGATCCAATTGATCTGGTGATTGGCAAAAATTAATTGGGAAGAACTCCACTTCATTCAATCCTGCATCCATTGAGAGCTGCAAACAATCAAGAGTTTTACTAAGGTCAGGAATATTATCTTCGTTAAGCTGTGTTGGTAATTGGCCTCTTATTCTTGGTATCTCTGATCGATCAGCCTTCTTAAAGGCATCATGTAAGAGCTCTGAACCATTTTTTATAAAATCAGGTGATGTTTTAATTGGTATCCAGCCATCCCCAACAGCAGAAATTTTATTTGCATTCTTATTAGTCATCTTTACACCAAACAGAATTGGGATTTCTTTTTGTTTAATTTCAGGTTTACACCAAATATCATCAAATTCAAAAAACTTACCTTTAAATGAAACAGGATTAGGGCCATGCAATAACTTTATTACATCAAGGGTTTCCCAAAACCTTTCTTCCTTTTCATCAAAGGAGATGCCTGCAACATCATATTCTTCTTTTTGCCATCCTAGACCTACTCCAAGCTCCAACCTTCCATTAGAAATAGAATCTAGTGTACTTAGTGTTTTAGCCAATACAGCAGGATTTCGCAAAGGTGCAATAATTATTGCAGTTGCTAATTTGATGGTTGACGTATGGCTTGCAATCATTGTTAAAGTTGTCAGGGGCTCAAACCAATTAGAATCCGATGGAAGAGGGAAGGTACCAAAAGGATAATTTTGAAGGTTTTTCCCCATTACTAAATGATCAGTAAGACTTACTGAATCAAAACCATGGTTTTCAGCCATTTTAGATATTTCTATGTATGAACTTATTTCACCGCCATAAAGATTCTCTAATCCAAAAAGCCCACATATCAATTTCATTAATCTAGTTTAGTACATTTAGAGAGTCATCTAAAAGTAAAAGCTACATTATTGATTAGCATCTAATATCTTATCGGTTAAAATATTACTAATGTGTATCAGATCATTAATGCCATGTTATAAGATTACTCTTCAATGCAAAAAGCATAATATTAAATTTTATGAAGTTTATGGTTATAAAATCTTTGGTTTTTCTATGCAGGTTTGCTTAAAATAATTTATGAATATAGATATATCTTATAGTTTCGTAATTCCTGTTTTTAATGCAGAAAAATCTCTATTAGAATTACATCAAAGAATATGTTCAGTATTTAGCAAAGCAAATTTTGAGATAATTTTAATTGACGATAATAGCTCTGATAACTCATGGAATATCATTTCAAGAATATCTAAAGAAGATAAAAGAGTTTATGGATTTAAATTATCAAGGAATTTTGGTCAACATAACGCTTTGTTATGCGGTATAAGAAAAGCAAACGGAAAAACAATAATCACTCTTGATGATGACTTGCAACACCCACCCGAAAGCATTCCTGTTCTTTTAGATAAATTAAATGATGGCTTCGATCTTGTGTATGGTCCTCCAATTAATGAAAAACATGGATTATTGAGAGATTTCTCCTCACGAGCATATAAAGCAATTCTTCAAACTTTTATAAAAGAGATCAGAGTAAAAAAAATAAGTGCTCTGAGAGTATTTAAAACAAAATTAAGAGATGCATTTAACGATTTTGACTCATCATCAGTTTATGTTGATCATTTATTGACCTGGAGTACTTCAAACATTACATATGTTGAAGTAAAACATGAGGTAAGAAAGTATGGAAGTAGCGGCTATTCAATCGGAAAGCTAATTATTCATGCACTAAATTTGACAGTTTCATTTTCAACAAGACCTTTAAAAATCACAAGTACCCTAGGGTTTTTAATGTCAATTTTTGGAGCCAGTATAATTATCTATATTTTGGTACAATGGATAGTGCAAGGCAGCGTTGTTCCAGGTTTCTTTTTTCTTGCTTCAATAATTGCTATTTTTAGCGGCACTCAACTTATAGCAATTGGCATCATAGGTGAATATATTGCAAGAATTTTTAGAAAAAGCATCAATGAGCCATCATTTATAATCAATGAATCAACAAGAATTGAAGATAATAATAAAATTGATGCAGCGTGATACCCTTCAGTAAACCATATCTTACCGGCAAAGAGTCAGGTTACATATCTGAATCACTTTTACAAAATAAACTATCTGGTGATGGTGAATTTACATTAAATTGCTCAGAATGGTTGGTAAAAAATATCAAAACTAACAAAGCTTTATTGACTAATTCCTGCACTGCAGCCTTGGAGATGTCATCAATTTTGGCCGATATAAAACCTGGCGATGAGGTAATCATGCCATCTTATACATTTGTCTCTACTGCAAACGCATTCGTATTGAGAGGTGCAATTCCTGTTTTTGTCGATATCCGAGAAGATACTCAAAATCTCAACGAAAATTTAATTGAGCAAGCAATTTCAAAAAAAACAAAAGCAATAGTTCCCGTCCATTATGCTGGAGTTGCATGTGAAATGGATAGTATCCAGAAAATTGCAAAAGAATATGACCTTTTAGTTATCGAAGATGCAGCACAGGCAATTCTTTCAACTTACAAAAATAAAATGCTTGGATCTATAGGTGATATTGGTTGTTTTAGCTTTCATGATACTAAAAATATAGTTTCAGGTGAGGGCGGAGCGATATTAATCAATAACATTAATTTTGCTGATAGAGCAGAGATTATCAGAGAGAAAGGAACAAACAGAAAGAAATTTATAGATGGGGTAGTTGATAAGTATTCATGGGTAGATCATGGTTCTTCCTATCTCCCCAGCGAACTAACTGCTGCATTCTTATTTGCTCAACTAGAAAACGCTCATTTAATCAATAAAAAAAGACTGATGATTTGGAACAAATATCATGAAAGTTTTCTAGATCTTGAAAAAAAGGGTTTAATATCACGACCAAACATACCTAGTGAATGTAAACATAATGGACACATGTACTACCTGATTTTGAATAGCGAAAAAGCTAGAAATAGTTTAATTCAATTTTTTAAAAAGAGAGGAATAGTAAGTGTTTTTCATTACATACCCCTCCATTCATCCCCTTTTGGAGAAAAACATTCAGTTATTAGTGGTGATTTAGATATTACAAACAGAACTGCATCACAACTTTTAAGGTTGCCATTATGGCCTGGCCTTGAAAAAGATATTGAAAAAGTAATTCAAGTGGTCCATGACTTTTTTAAATAAATTTAAATTTGAGCCTTTAGATTTCAAGGCAAATGAAACATCAATGCTGTTTTGCTTATTTATCATTTACTGTATAAATCATGGTTGGATTTTTCTGATTTCGGGTGCATTATTCTGGGATGATTGGACTCTCTTTGGGAGCTCAACTAACTTAATAAATGAAATCTTTGATGACCAAGGCAGTGTCTTTAACATTAATGGAATAATCCATAATTCATTACTTTTAATTGGACCCTCGTTATACAGGTTACTAACTTTTGTATTATTGTTTTGCACAGGCTTGGCTTTAAATGAAGTACTTAAAAAGCATGCCATTTTTAATCTTGAAGCAAGATTTATTATTTTAATTTTATATTTAACTCTTCCATTTTATTTGGCTCGTGTAGCTTTGATAGTGATGCCATATACAGTTTCTATTTTTTTATTTTTTCTTGCATGGGCAATAATCGAAAGAAATAAAGTACTAGCTATGTTTTTGTTTTTTCTAAGTTTTAATACAAACTCATTACTTGTCTTTTATGCACTTCCGTTTTTTGATTTGTTCTATAGAACTGAACAAAATATATCATTTATAAGTTTTATAAAATTTACTCTAAAAAAAATATACCTCGCAGCATTACCATTTGTATATTTTGCTATTGAAGTTTTCATGTATCCTCCTTCTGGCATATTCCAAGGGTATAACGATCAGTTTAGTTTTATCAGTTTATTGATCTCACCAATTTCCATGTTTTGGAATTTGATGAATTTAGAAATAAATATTTTTCTCTTTCTTTTTGTTGTTTTAATTCTAAGCTTTTCTACTGCTTTTAAAAAAGTATCTAATAATTTAGAAATAAGTGTGGATGGGATGTATTTATTTATGATAGGACTACTAATATTCATCTTAGGTGGATTTGCATATTGGATTCTAGGTC
>CACMYW010000019.1:0-16567 GCA_902617955.1 uncultured SAR86 cluster bacterium | reverse complement strand
TCAAGCAGATGGAACTCTCAAAAAGAAAAAATTAACTCCGTTCAAAAAATACGTGAAGATCTTGATAAAGCAAAGCTGGATCTTTTAACTGCTGAACGAAATCAGGATTGGACTCGTGCAGGAGAAATTAAATATGGAACCATACCTAATTTAGAGGAAGCTATTGTTAATTCTGAAAAACTATCCAAGGATGCACTGATCAATGAAATGGTTACTGAGGGAGATATAGCTCAAGTTGTTCAACGATGGACTGGTATCCCGGTTTCAAATTTACTAGAGGAAGAAAAAGATCGACTATTACAAATTGAAGAATATTTAAATAAAAAAGTTATAGGTCAAAAAGAATCTATTGAATCAATAGCTAATGCTATCAGAAGAACCAGAGCTGGACTTCAATCATCAAACAGACCCATAGGTTCATTTATGTTCTTAGGGCCTACAGGAGTGGGAAAAACTGAGCTTTCAAAAGCTCTAGCTAAATATCTTTTTAATGATAATGCATCCATGACTAGAATAGACATGTCTGAATATATGGAAAAACACTCAGTGTCTCGCATGATCGGTTCGCCTCCTGGATATGTTGGTTATGAACAAGGAGGTGCCTTAACTGAAAGCATTAGAAGAAAGCCTTACCAAATAATCTTGCTGGATGAAATTGAAAAAGCTCATCCTGATATTTTTAACATCCTTCTTCAAGTCTTAGACGATGGCAGACTTACAGATGGACAGGGCCGAACAGTTGATTTTTCAAATACCCTTCTCATTATGACCTCCAATATAGGAGCAGAACACTACCCTAGTGATAAGCCAGTTTCAGATTCAATTAAAAATAAAATTAATGATGAAGTTGATAAATCTTTTAGACCAGAATTTTTAAATAGAATTGATGATATTCTAATCTTTAACTCATTAAAACAAGATCATTTAAAAGAAATTGTTGAACTGCAGATTGAGGAAATGAATGATTTGTTGGTATCTCAAGACTTAGTATTAAAAATTGATGACAAAGCTAAGGAATGGTTATTAAAAAAAGGTTTTGATAGTAAATTTGGAGCTCGGCCAATGAGAAGGACATTAGAACAATATATACAAAATCCTTTATCCGAAATGATAATTCAAGAAAAAATAAAAAATGGTGACATCATTTCCGTTTCGGCAAATGATTTTGGGCTAGAATTCAAGACTTAACTCAATTAATTCTCCAGGCATAACAGTTACAAAATCTAGATTTTCTTTTTTGCTACTATTTTTTAGCCACTCTTTTGGTTCAAGAATAGGCTCATCGGATAAGATAAAAGTTCCCCAGTGCATACCTATGCTTTTGGTTGCCTCTAAGTCTATAGCAATTTGAATTGCTTCATCTGGTGTTACATGTGAATAACCTTCAAACCAATATGGAGAGTAAGCCCCAATTGGTATCAATGCCAGATCAATCTTCCCAAGCCGTTTTTTTATAATTTTGAAGTCATCTGAGTAACCGGTATCTCCAGCATGGAATAGACTTAAATTCTGATTTTTAACATGCCAGCTACCCCACAAACTTCTACTCTCATCAAATAACCCTCTAGCAGACCAATGTTTTGCTGGTGTAAATGTAAATGTAGTTCCATATAACTGGAAGTTGTCCCACCACTTGAATTCAAAAGTATTTTTTATGTTTTCATTCACTAGTAGTTTTTTATCACCCTCAGGAACTAAGAATATAGTTTCATCATTTATGTTTGATAGTTTGCTTAAAGATGCGATATCTAAATGATCATAATGATTGTGGCTAATTAAAACGATATCAATTTTTGGTAATTGATTTATCTCAATTGCCGGCGGAATCATGCGTTTAGGGCCAACAAATGAAAACGGAGAAACTCTCTCTGAAAAAACAGGATCAATGAGAATGTTTATCTCACCATTGTTGATAAGAAACGTTGAATGGCCAATCCAAATAGCTGCTTCAGTAATATCAACTTTAACATCATTTATTTCAAGAAACTCTATTTCTAGTGTGGCCGGTAAGTCTCTTTCAACTAACCACCTAACCGTTTCAAAAATTGATTTTTTGTACTGTGTTCCATCAGAATTTTGGTAGGTTTTATTGGAGCAAGAGCTAAATAGAAATATTAAAAATAAAAGACTAAATGCTTTTAACCATTTAATAAGTGGATTGGAGATGACCATGCTCTTTCTTGAATTGTTTTTTGCATATCAGGTCTAGGAGATACGCCCTCTCTAATTGCATCCCAGGTGGACCACCTGCAAGTAGGATTTTCTAATACTCGAACATAATAAAATGCTCTCGTGTCTTTATCAAAATCAGGATCTGACCAAAAAGAAGAAAGCTCATTTGCACCGTTATTTGAAATAGAGCATGTTTCAATATCAACTTTAGCGCCATTATCTGGGCACCTATTTGTAAGCGGATCTACTTTTAATCCATCTGAGCAGACAACATCATAAACTTTCTCTTTAAGTTGATTGTTCTCTATCCAACCCTTCACGATTTGAATCCTTTGCAAAGAAGCGCTATCAAGATCTCTAATTGCCCACACAAAGAAACTAGGATCTGTAGTTTCAGAATGTCTTAAATCACTACCCATGGGAACACCGTTTGAGTAAAGATATTCAATCAAATCTTTATTTTCAGCTTTTGTCTTATCCAAGTCATAACCAGCAAAGAATCTGACTTTTATTCGTGGTCCAGAAGTTGCAAAAGTTTCCTTGCGTCTGAAAGCTGAAAATATTGAATCTCGAGTATTTTCTTCTGCCCAAACTCCAGCTAAGCCAGCTGCGCCCCAATAAATACTAGAAGAATTAAAATAATCCTCTCCACCGATATTAATAATCAGCCCATCATCACCGTCGGTATTTTGATGTTCATCTCTATGCTCAATTAGTTCAGGAGAGGAAATTGGAACTGATCCTCTAAGCTCACTTGAACTATCCAATAAGCCTATTTTAGAAAAAAAATTATATTCTTCTTGAGATGAAGCAGCAGTATGAGTATCACTAGAGCCAATAAAACCAAATTTATAAGGATTGTATCCTTTTGCCTCTTCCATTTTTATTCCATTCAATAAAGCCTCTCTAACATAACTACCTTTTATTTTTGAAGGTTCAGTGGTGGCAACCTTAAATGGCATAATCTCAAAATCAGCCCATTCATCATTTTTTGAGAAAGCTGGATGAGTATCAGAGGTACCTTTTACTTGTGTGATTTCAACAATAGGTTCATTTCTCATTCTTTGCGATGCATAAACACTATCAAATCTACCACCTTCAGTTTTTTTAAGTGCGAACATAGCGCCATCAGAACCATTTGAATTATGCGGAATAGCAATACTATCAATTCCATCTTCTCTAATTAAATCCATCCACTCCCAGAGGGCTTCAGGATTATTATTATTTGCTCTTGAGAATGGTAAAGCAGGAACTTTATTCCCATTGCCTCTAAAAATAACGTTTCTGTGAAGGTTTCCCATATTATTAGTAGAAGCTGTATATTCATAACCAAGGAATGTGGTGAATTTACCAGGATCATTGTGTCTTTCTGCAGCCTCAATAGTATCCAACCATGCATTTCTTGAAACTTCATTTACGTAATCTATGTCTAAATCACCAGAAACTAGTGAAGTTACAGCGTTTAGAAGGAAGGCCCCAAAGGCATCCCTGCGTTGCTCAAAGGTAGATGCATTTCTATTGCCCTCTGCATTAATATCTCTTACTGCTCTTGATGCTTTACTAAGATAATATTCAGTTCCAGGAGTAGCTGCTTCAGCAACCTGTCCAATAAATGTTCCATGATCTGTAACTGAATAGAAATCTAATGGTTTTTTTAAACCGACTTTAAATCCTGCAGGATGTTCAATTACTTTTCCTTTTGCAAATTCATATGCATCATCTGGAGTGGCGATTGTTCCAAAAATGTAGGCATCAAAGGAATACCTGGTATGAACATGAAGATCACCGAATAGAGCAACCCTTTGAGAGCTTTGTTTTGGATCAGGATTGATATATGGATCAATTACTTGTCCATTCCAATCTCTTGGAGTTTGTGAATTTAAGGCAATTCTTGCACCTGCAATATTAATAAAATTATCTTGATCAGCATCTTCAGAAATGCCGTCATTATCAGAACAATTAACTAAAAAAGAAAAAATAAATCCGCAGATAAAAAATTTTTTTATCATAAATCCCCCAAATGATAATTAATATATTGACATCATTAATGTCATTAAACAAGCTCAAGAATAATGATTATTTTGCACTTAAGTAGTAATAAATTTTTTCTTTTATTGTTTTCTCAATAACATTTAAACCTTTATAGATTTTAATGCTTTCAGGCATTACTTTAATTGCGCTCATCAAAGATTCTGGTGCACCTTTAATTTTCAAAACTTCCATCAATGAATAGTTGTGCACTCCAATAGTAAACATAATTGCACTTGAGTCATTGAGCTTTCTAAATGTTTGTCTTTCTACTCGAAGAAATAATTCATTAGTTTTGTTAATCGATTCTGGATATCTTGGATGAAAAAATAATTTTTCTGAAGGGTAAATTGACCAGTTAAATCTTTCAAAAATTCTAGATGCAGGAAGCCTATTTAAAAAACTATTCACTTTAGTGCTTAAGGATTTCTCATAACCAGGGACTGGTTCATGGATAATATCTAATGATTTATTAATTTTAGATTTTAGATCCCAGTTTGAAGGTGAAAAAACAGCTGCGCTTCTTAAAATATAATTTTCACTTTCCGGAACAAGAATGAGAATATCCTCTGGTATTAAACTAGACATTAACTCAAGGTCTGTTTTTTTACTTGAGTTAATTTGACTAGAAAAATCATCTAAATAGATATCAATAGACTGGTTCTTAAATTTATATTCATCTTCATAATAGGTGCTTAGATAGGTTTTAAGTGCTTCAAAGAATTTTATGTTGGCTGATTGAAATTCGTAATTCTCAAATAAAATTTCATGAGAAAAATTTTCTAGAAGCTCGATCTTATTCTTAAAAGAATTCCTTAAAGATTTAATCTCAAGCCAAGACTCCTCCCTCACCTCATTAAGACCCATATGAAGGACATCAGGATTGGATAAAAATGGTAAATGCATACGATTTAATCTAGACATATCCATCATAGACATATTAAAGTAATTTTTAAAACAAAATGTATTCAGATGTTAGGTAAGATTTCTTTTGATCAAGTAGTAAATGCGTGCTCGCAAAATGGACTCAGGTTTACATCTTCCAGACAAGAAATTATGTCTGTCCTGATTAATTCAAGTAAACCTAAAAGTGCTTATCAGATCCTTGAAAAAATTCAAAAAAATTCTCCATCAGCAAAACCAGCTACTGTTTACAGAGGACTAGACTTTCTCTGCAAGCATGGATTTGCTCATAGAATTGAATCAAATAATGCATATGTAGCATGCGCAAGTTCGAGTGACTGTGATTCAGCTCAATTTTTAATTTGTGAGTCTTGCGATAAAACTTTTGAATTTCACTCTCACAAATTTTCTAACGAAATTTCTGACCATGCTAAAAAAGAGAATTTTACGATCACCCATAAGATGCTTGAAATTAAAGGAATATGTAGGGAGTGTAGATAATTGAGATTAAAAAATAAGGTCTCCATCATAACTGGAGCTGCAAGTGGTATCGGCAAAGAGAGTGTTCTTAAGTTCCTCGATGAGGGATCTAAAGTTGTTGCAGCAGACTTAAATACTGAAGCCCTAAATAATCTTAAAAACGAAATTGATCATTCTGATGAAGTATTTGAAACCTTTGAGTGTGATGTATCTTCAGAAGAAGCAATTAAAGACCTTGTAGGTTTTGCTATTAAAAAATTTAATAAGCTAGATGTTATTTTTAATAATGCTGGCATTGGAGGCGCATTTGGTCCTATTACTGAGATTAACCTTAATGATTGGCAGCGAACAACATCAATTTTATTAGACTCTGTATTCTTGGGTATTAAATACGCAGCAAAAGAAATGCAAAAAAATTCTTCAGGTGGATCAATTATAAATACCTCATCTATAGCTGGTATGGCAGCTGGTTCAGGACCACAGGCTTATTCAGCAGCCAAGGCAGCGGTCATTAACTTAACTCAAACAACCGCACATGAATTAGGTGAAAATAACATTCGAGTAAATTCTATTTCGCCTGGGGTTATTTCAACTCCCCTATTACAAACAGTACTAGGAGATGACAGAGATTCAAATAAAGCACTTCTTGATCAGCCACTTGAAGCGAAAGGCATGCCAATTGATATTGCAAATACTGCACTGTTTCTAGCTTCTGATGAATCTAAATTTATAACTGGAATTAATATTTGTGTTGATGGTGGATTAACATTGGATAGAAGTGGTCTTATGAAACAGGCTGCTGAAGAATACGATAAGTTAGATATGGGTCCAGTAACAGGACTAAATATGGGATCTACTGGTCAAGAAAGTACCATTGAACCTATTGATGACAAAGATTAGCTAATATCTCCTATTTGTTCCTTATATTCTTTTAACTCTTTCTTTACTAAAGGCGCTAGTAAATACAATCCGATGATATTTGGTATTGCCACAATAAAGATTATGGCATCTGATATTTTAAGGACGCTATCAAGATTTATCATGCAGCCTAAAACAATAAAAATACAAAAAATTACTTTAAATATATTCTCAATAAAGGGTGAATTTCCAAATAAATAAGTCCAGCCTTTCATTCCATAGTAAGACCATGCAAGCATTGTAGAAAATGCAAACAATATAGCGATAAAGGATAGCGGTAAACTTGAGCCTGGGATTGTAGAATCAAATGCCTTGGATGTTAGCGCAACTCCTTCAATATTAGATGAACTTAATGAAGGATCGTAAACCGTAACCAATATTACCAATGAGGTCATGGTACAAATTATGATTGTATCGATGAGTGGTTCTAGTAATGCAACATAACCTTCTGTTATTGGTTGATTTGTCTTAACTGCAGAATGTGCAATTGCTGAGGATCCCAGACCAGCTTCATTTGAAAAAACTGCCCGCTGAAATCCAATTATCATTACCCCAATCATTCCACCTGCTACTGATGATTTACTAAAGGCCTCACGAAAAATTGATTGTATTGCTGATGGAAGTTCATCTAGATTAAATAAAATTATGATTAAACAAGCGATCACATAGAAGATTGCCATAAATGGCACTAAAGTAGATGTCACTTTAGCAATACTTTTAATTCCTCCTAGAATAACAATAGCTACCATGCCTGAAATAGCTAAACCAAATAACCAACCCTTATCAGCAAAAAAACTACTCTCGTAACCAGTTAGAAAAACAAATTGCTCAAAAGCTTGATTGGATTGAAACATATTGCCAATTCCAAGACATCCAATAGTAATTGCAGCTGCATAAAAAATTCCCAATCCCCTGCCTAAATTTTTATATCCATGCTTTTTAAATCCATGCTCTAAATAATGCATCGGGCCACCTGATATAGATCCATTCTCATGGACACGTCTAAATAAGACTCCAGCCGTGCATTCAATAAATTTTGTGGTCATGCCAAGAAAACCAGCAACAATCAACCAAAAAGTTGCACCAGGTCCTCCAATTGAAATTGCTATTGCCACTCCGCCAATGTTGCCGATGCCAACAGTACCAGATACTGCAGTCGATAAAGCTTGAAAGTGAGAAACTTCACCGTCAGCTTTGGAATTAAATTTTCCTGTAACTAGATCAATAGCATGCTTTAAGCCAAAAAGATTAATGAATCTAAAATAGAATGTAAAAAATATACCCGCAAAGATTAACCATAAAACAATCAGGGGGAAGTCTTGATCAAAAATTTTAATCTCATAAAAAATAAAGCTTGATAATAATTCAGCAAAAGGCTCAAAGAATTTGTCTATGGCTCTGTCAATGTTCATGAACAATTAATTTTTATTGATTGGTTTTTTGATGTATAAAATATATTTAGTTCATATCATAATTAAATTGTATTTATTAACCAATTCTAAGATGCTTCAAGAATGTTAAGGGTTGCCATTCTCAACTGTGACTTCATAAAAAAAGAATTTGCTGAGACTTATGGTCAGTATCCTGAAATGTTTAGGCATATCATTAAGAGCTCTGGATTAACTTTTATTTACGAGTCCTTCAACATTCTCGACTTTGATTACCCAACTAGCCTTAATGATTTTGATTTATATCTAATCACCGGAAGTAAGGCTAGCGTATACGATGATGAAGAATGGATTCTAAATCTTTTTGAGTTTGTTAGATCATTAGATAACGCAAAAAAAAATATATTAGGTTTTTGTTTTGGCCATCAAGTTATTGCCCAAGCATTAGGTGGTCATGTTCAAAAGCATCCTGAAGGGTGGCATGTTGGTGCCAATGAATTAATAACATCTGATCCTGCATTTAATACTTCTTATCAACTTCTTTTCAGTCATCAGGATCAAGTCATTGAATTACCAAATAGAGCAAAACTAATAGGGAGTGCTAAAGAATGTAAATTTTGTTTGATGAAAATAGACAATCATATTTTATCTACTCAAGCGCACATTGAACTAAGTAATAAATATGCAAGCGAACTTTACGAATCAAGAAAAGAGCTCATTGGAAATGAAAAATATAGTGCTGCTATGAATAGCATGAAGCAAGAATTAGATACTCAGCAATTTACCAACGACGTTTTTACTTTCTTTCTTAATCAATAAGGTGTATCGCCATCAACAGTAATTCTCTCCAAAAGCCTATGCGCTGGGAAATAATCATTGATAGGTTTATGTTGGGTGCATCTGTTATCCCAAATAGCGATAGCATTTGGTGTCCATGAGAACCTGCAAGTAAATTCAGGAGTAATTGAGTGCTCATACAAAAACTTTAAGAGTGCATCGCTCTCTTGTTTAGAGAGCTCATTGATTTTAGTTGTAAAGAGAGGGTTCACAAAAATAGATTTTTTTCCTGTTTGGGGATGAGTTCGTATAACAGGATGACAGACTGGAGGATTTTCTTCGATAGCATCCTTAAGCCTTTCGCGGCCTCCTGGCTCGGCAATACTTTCCTTGAAGCCATATGAAAAGTCATGCTCTGCAGTCTTATCGCTGAGAAAAGACTGCATTGCTGGTGACAGGTTTTCATATGCTCCATTCATACTTGACCACATCGTATCTCCGCCTTTTGGAGGACATATTTTTGATCTTAGGATTGAGCATAAAGGTGGACTTTTTAGAAAAGTCATATCAGTATGCCATGACTCAATTTTTGTTGGTTTTTCAGCTGTGCTTTCAAGAATAGTTATTTCAGGATAGCCATCAGGAGAACTATAAGCTGGATGAGATTGGAGTGATCCAAAGTGTTCAGCAATTTCTTTATGTTGTAGCCAAGAAATATCTTGATCCCTAAAAAAAATTACTTCATGCTCTAATAGCAATTTCTCAATTTCATCCAATACTGATTTGTCTAGATCGCTTGTTAAATTTACCCCACTGAGCTCTGCACCAATACATCCAGATAGTTTTTTAACTGAAAACATATCTAGATTTTATAAATACAATGGCTGGAGAACAATAATTTTTTTATCTAACTTATAATAAACATAATTGCGCCCGTAGCTCAGCTGGATAGAGCACTTGGCTTCGAACCAAGGTGTCGGGAGTTCGAATCTCTCCGGGCGTGCCATTTACTTGAATATGTAACGATATGACTAAAGTAACTTTATATTTAATTTTATTAACAATGACTACTATGATTCATGGATATGACAGGTTAACAGGTGAATCTTTTGCCACTAGATCAGAGGTTATTGGTCAAAATGGTATGGTGGCAACCAGCCATCCACTGGCTACTCAGATTGGGCTTGATATTCTTAAAAATGGAGGTAATGCGATTGATGCAGCTATTGCAGCTAATATTGCATTGGGCCTAATGGAGCCAACCGGAAATGGAATTGGTGGAGATTTATTTGCAATTGTCTGGAGTGCAAAAGATAAAAAGCTGTATGGATTGAATGCATCCGGTCCAGCACCACAAGATATTTCTATTGACTATATTAAATCTAAGGGATTGAAAAAAATCCCTTCTTTTGGGCCGTTACCAGTTTCAGTTCCTGGAGCTGTTGATGGGTGGATCAAGCTCCACGAAAGATTTGGCAATATTAATTTTGAGAATCTTTTTGAGCCAACGATTAAGTATGCTTTAGAGGGTTTTCCAGTTACAGAGACAATTGCTTATTATTTTGAGAGATCAAAATCTAGATATTTAGATTTTCCAAATTTTAAAGAAACGTGGATGCAATCTGGGGATACTCCAAAAAAAGGGGAGATTTTTAAAAACTTAGATCTAGCTAAAACTCTTGAAGAAATTTCCAAAACAAAGCGCAAAAGCTTTTATGAAGGTAGGTTGGCTAAGGAGATTGCAAGATTTATAAAAGATCAAGGCGGTTTTCTTTCATTCGAAGATATGTCTAATTATCAATCTGAATGGGTTGAACCTGTAAGCTCAAATTATCGAGGATACGATGTTTGGGAGCTGCCACCGAATGGCCAAGGTATAGCTGCATTACAAATTTTAAATATACTGGAGGGTTTTGACCTTAAAGCCATGGGTCTTAATTCTGCTGAGTATGTTCATCATTTTGTCGAGGCTAAGAAGATAGCATTTGCAGATAGAGCTAAATATTATGCTGATCCAAAATTTAATAACATTGATATTGAGTACCTTATTTCAAAAGAGTATGCGGAACTTAGAAGAAAAGAAATTAATTCATCAAAAGCCTCACAAACTGATTCAGCCGGTATTTTAAAAAACGGAGATACTATTTACCTCACTACTGCAGATAAGGATGGAAATATGGTGTCTCTAATCCAAAGTAATTACAGGGGTATGGGTTCAGGGATGATCCCAAATAATCTTGGTTTCATGTTGCAGGATAGAGGTGAGCTCTTCAGCTTGAACCCAGATCATGCGAACTCACTCATGGGTGGCAAAAGGCCATTTCATACAATTATTCCAGCTTTTGTAACTAAGGATGGTGAGCCATTTTTAAGTTTTGGTGTTATGGGTGGAGCTACTCAACCTCAGGCTCATGCTCAAATAATGATTAACCTAATTGACTTTGAAATGAACCTTCAAGAAGCTGGTGATGCTCCTAGAATCGTTCATTCAGGCTCTTCTCAGCCAACTGATGAACAAATGCTTGATGGTGGCTACATAAGTTTAGAGAGTGGATTCAAAGATACAGTTTTAGATGAATTAGAGAAAATGGGCCATACAATCAAATACGATAAAGGAGTATTTGGAGGCTACCAAGCAATTATGAAGATAAACAATGTTTATTTCGGCGCCTCTGAAAGTAGAAAAGACGGTCATGCCTCAGGATATTAATTTTCTTTAGCTGAGGAGTTTGAAAAGTATATTCCTAAGAGGATTAAAATAAATCCTATTGAAATAATTAGTGTGATTTGCTCATCTAAAAAGATACTGCCCCATAAAATACCAAAGGCTGGTATTAAATAAGTGACGGTAGAAGTACGCACAGCCCCTATTCTTTCTATCAATCTTACATAACCCAAGTATGCAACCCCGGTTGAAATGATGCCTAACCATAATAATGAAAGTATTGTTTCAGTCTTTGGAAAACTATTGGGAACATTAAAAAAGGCAAAAGGTGTTATTAATAAAGCACCAAAAAACATTGACCAGCCAATCATCACAAATGCATTCAAATTAGATGCATATCGCTGGATGTAACAACCACAAAAAGAATAACAAAATGCTCCAACCAAGCATGCAATGCTAGAAATGAATGTTGTTGAAGCATTAGCAGGATTCACAAGAACTAAGATTCCTAAAAAACCAAGTAAAAGACCAGCGGCTTGTAAATAACTTACCTTGTTCTTGAGCCAAAAATAAGCAAGCACTGTTGTCATTAATGCTGTAGTTCCATTTAATATTGCCAGCATATTTGAATTGGCCCCTAAAGATGCATAGGCAAACATAGTAAATGGAAGAGCATTATTCATAATCGCTAGAATAAAAATAGAGTTAAAGTGGCTCTTAAAGAGTTTGAGATATTTCTTTTGCAGTAAGAAAGGGAGAAATAATAAGCCAGCTAAATAAAGTCTTACGGTCACTAACATCACAGGACCAAGGTCAGGTGCAGCTATTTTTATAAACATAAATGCGCTCCCCCAAACTGCTGCAAGGAGAATAAGTGTAATCCAGTCTTTAATGTGCATTGAGATAAAAAGAAGCCTCCCTAAGGAGGCTTCAGCTGTTAAAAAATTATGATTAACAGACGGAAATTAAATCTTACCTTGTGTCAAAAGGCAGACCTCCAATTTCCTAGTTCTAAATAAATACTAATAGGACCACCTCCTTCATCAGGGTATTGACACTAGCGCAGCATAATCCCCTTTTAACTATACTGAGCGACTACCTTAGAAAATTATAGCTTACTAATTAAAAAATTAAATAAGTTCTGGTTGATAGTATTGATTATTCGATTGATTGATCATTAATTGGTTTGGCAAATCTTTTTCAACACTATCAATATAATTGTCTGAAAGATAATTATGAGCCTCTATACGATCACCTTTGAAATATTTAAAGGCAATAGTATTTAAGGCAGCCGTCTTATCAATTGCTTGGTTATATTCTTCCCTAATAGGATCTGCGAAATTAATTGTTATTAAATTATTCATAATACTGTATATTTATACAGTATTTAACTATGAACTGAATTCCTTGTCAATAAGCACCGCTAAAAATAAGCAAGGGATATCACTTTCAACCGACCAAGCATGGCTAGTACCTTGTTGAATCACAACATCATATGGATTCAGTAAAACCTCGTCATTATCAAGAATTAATCTAGCCTTCCCTTCTAATAAGACTATGTAATCAACTGTCTTTGTAAGGTGCATGCCAGGGTGTTTTGCAGTATCAGTACGTTCATGTGAAGCTCCAATAATCTCGAATGCAGCAGCAAAAAAAGCCTCCATTTCCTCTGGTGAATAATTTTCATTCTTTGGTGGAAGCTGAAAATATCTAAATTTAGTGCCTCCTTTAGATGGTGACAGCTTAATACCATCCCTATTTCTAGCACTACACACTGTACGATCGAGATCTTCATTATTTGTTTCCCAAAGCTCTGTAAAGGCAGATCCCTCCAAATCAATGCTGGGATTAAGAATATCATCGGCTAAAATGATTGATTTATCATTGCTATCAACACCAGTAATAATTCGTTTTGGTCTTATCTTCATATTCTCATTTCATTTAATTAAATCTATTTTTGCCTGCTCAAAGGAATATCCATACTCGAGCAATTTCTTATCACTCCATGCCGTTCCAATAAATGAGAAGCCAACGGGAGATTGATTGATTCTTCCAATTGGAACTGTAAGGTGTGGATATCCAGCAATTGCAGCAAATGCTCCATTTCCAAAGCTAATACTGCTTTCAAAAGCACCAGAATCACCGTTAATATAATCTATTTGCCAGGCAGGATTTCGAGTCAACCCCACCAGAGCGTCTAGGTTATATTTATTTAATAGTTCATCTATTTCTCTTCTAGCCTGGTCAACAACCAAAATGGCATTTTTATATTCACTATGTTTTGATGAAGATTCCTGAGATTGTATAAAGATTTCCTGTTCGAAATAAGGCATTACCGCCTCTTTATTATTTATATTAAATTCGATGAGCTCATCTAGTGTTTTGTATGGAACTCTTGCTTTTTTAAGATACCTCTCAAGACCGATTTTAAACTCATATAATAAGATTAAGTATTCTTCCGTTTGAGGATAAACTCGTTTATCCTCAATCATCACAACCTCTCCACCATTTCGCGTAATTATCTTTTTCGCTAATTCAATCAAACTTGAGGCAGGCTCATACTCAATGCCTGATACCAACAAACCAAAACGTCTGCCAACAAGGGAATCAGCATTTAAATCTTTAGTAAAATTAAAATTAAAATTTTGAGGAATATTATTTGTTGAAATATCGTTAGGATCCTTACCAGCAATTGATTCGAGCAAAGTTGCAGCTTGATATACTGTTCTTGTCATCGGCCCAGCTGTGTCTTGTGTGTGAGATATTGGAATAATTCCTGCTCGACTTACCAATCCTACAGTTGGCTTAAAACCAACAATTCCATTTACAGATGCTGGGCATGAGATGGATCCATTAGTTTCAGTTCCAATTGCATAATCAGTAATTCCTGCAGCTACTATTACAGCAGAGCCAGAACTTGAACCGCAAGGTGAAAGATTTTTTCCAAATGGATTAAAGGTTTGTTTACCAACACTAGACCATCCGCTTACTGAATTAGTGGATCTAAAGTTTGCCCACTCAGATAAATTTGTTTTGCCTAACACTCTAAAGTCATTTGCCTTTAGTTTTGCTACTAGATAAGCATCTTCTTTTGGGAAATTGTTTTTTAGTGCCAAAGATCCAGCTGTTGTAGCGAAACCCTCAACATCAATATTATCTTTTATTGCTACCCAATTAGTTTCACCAACAGTGAAATCTTTGTTAACTGAGATGAGCGAATTAAATCTATCATCTAAGCAAATTAATATTGGTGTATATAAAATAGATAATACAAAAAAGACTCTTAAATGGTGCATGTTTTTATTAATTTATAATTTTTTTAGTTTACAAGAAATATTAAGCCGTTATAAAGTTTTTAGAGATTATTATGAAGATTAGCAATTTAAGGTTTCTTGAAAATATTGAAGAAATTAAAAAGTTAAAATATTTTTATTTTCAAGCCTGTGATACTAATAACCTTATTCAAATAAAAAATACTTTTGCATCTAGAGATCTTTCTATAGATTTTGAAAAATTTGGTGTCTTCACTGATATAGAGTCTTTTTTAGAGCAGTACAAAAAACAATCAATAAAAAAAAATCAAATAGAATGTCACTATGGCAAAAATTCTGTATTTAAGGAGAGTGATAACTCAATTAAGGGTTTTTGGGCTTTAGATTATTATCTTTTTCAAACTGAAAAATATTTAATGACCAATATTACTGGTTCATATGAAGACTTGTATGTTTTAGAAGATAGTCAATGGGTAATAAAGGAATCAAAATTTAGAAGGAATTCTTTAAAAATATTTGATGTATCTCATCAAGAAAATCTAAAAATTAATTAGTGCTTAAATAAGTTATCTATATTCTTAAAAGCCTTGATCTCTATATAGTTGCCTGAAGGATCTTTGAGAAAGAAAGTTGATTGCTCACCATCACTATTTTTAAATCTTACCCTTGGCTTAATGTAATAATCAATTTCTAAAGCTTCTACATTTGCAATAACCGAGTAAAACTCATCAATCGATAAAACAATTCCAAAATGTGGGAATGGGACCTCATCTCCATCGACATGATTAAAACCCTCATAGGATTTGAAACCTTTATGCTCATGAAGCACAAGTTGATGTCCATAAAAGTTAAGATCGATCCAATTATCAGAGGACCTTCCAATCTCAATAGGAAAAATTGATTTAAAAAATGCAAGTGATTCTTTGAGGTCTTGAACGGGGAGTGCTAAATGAAAAGGCTTCATATTTATTCTTAATTTTTTAATAAGTATAAATGAATACCTGGAGTATTTGTGCTGGAAGAATTCTTAGATAGCTTTAATAAAGTAAGAAGTTAATTAAAGAAATTTAATTAGTGATTCTCTTTTATCAGAAATTGATTGGTCTAAAGATATAATATTTCTTGCAGTTAACTTTTTAATTGTTTTATAAACTGTTGATCGAGACATGCCGCTCACTTCGACTACATCGGTGATATTGCAGGCATTATTTTGGGCTTTGAGTTCAACCATTGTGTGAACAACTTTCTTTTCATTTGGAGAGAGTGTATGCACTTCAAAGTGTTTCTCAATCTGTTTTAGCTTCTTTAAAAGATAACTGAATTCTGAAATAAGTGATGTCATGATATGTCCAATCATAATACATAAAATAAAATAACTGAAATTATCTTAGTTAATTTACTAATTAAAGTCTTTTTTAGAAAAATTATCCTTATTAATTTTGTCTGTAATTTTTGGCATCGGATATTTTAGGCCAGATGCACAATTAAATAATACAACTTGATCATTTTCATTAATCAATTTCATAGATAGAGCTTTAATATAGCCTGCTGCTGTTGCAGCACCTTCTGGACACATAAGCAACCCTGATTCATTGGAAATTGCATCTCTAAAATCGATTATAGATTCTTCACTGACAGCAATCGCTGAACCTCCAGATTCACGCACTGCATCTAGGATGAGAAAGTCTCCTATTGCAGCTGGTACACGAATACCAGAAGCAATAGTGTTAGCATTCTTCCATAGCTCGGCATGACGTTGATTATTTTCAAATGCTTGTACTATGGGTGCGCATGTCTCAGATTGAATAGCAAACATTTTTGGTAATTTGCAATTCAGCCAACCAAGTTCTTTTAATTCATGAAAAGCCTTCCACATTCCTATTAATCCTGTTCCACCACCAGTAGGATAAAAAATAGCGTCGGGTAAGCTCTTATTAAATTGCTCAAATAATTCAAAACCCATA
>CACMYW010000018.1:0-17233 GCA_902617955.1 uncultured SAR86 cluster bacterium | reverse complement strand
CGGACATGTATGTTGCTGTAACGCTCGCAAAATCAAATTGTTATTATGGTGCTTGGGCACTATCATCGGAGTCATCTGAGTTACCCCTTGCTGCCGCAACTTCACGAGTAAGTGCTACTAAAGCATTTCAATTGTGTGCCAAAGAAAATATTCAAACACATGGCGGAAATGGCTTTACTTGGGAATATGATTGTCATCTTTTTTATAAGCGCTCAAAAGTCCTTTCACTAAACATAGGGTCAGAATCAAGCTGGAAAGAAAAGCTTGTAACTGCAATGGAAAAAACTAATACACTTAATTAATAGGAAAAAAAATATGGATTTTAATGATACCCCCGAACAAGCTAAATTTAGAGCCAAATGTAAGGAATGGTTAGATGCAAATGCTGAGCTGAAAGATACTGGAAAACGCCTAAATGTTGAAAGTAACTTAGAAGATCTAATTACAAAAGCTAAAGCATGGCAAAAAAAGAAATATGAGGCTGGATGGGCAATGTTGCATTGGCCCAAAGAGTTCGGTGGCATCAATGCTTCACCTATAGAACGTATTATCTGGGGTCAAGAGGAATCTAAATATGATGTGCCAGGAAGTGTATTTGAAATTGGTCTAGGCATGTGCGGTCCGGTAATGATGCAATACGCATCTGAGGATCAAAAGGAAAGATATCTTCCTCCAATGGCTGAAGGAAAGGAGATTTGGTGTCAATTATTCTCAGAACCATCAGCTGGCTCTGATGTAGCAGGACTAAGAAGTAAAGCTGTCAAAGATGGTGATGAGTGGGTCATTAATGGTCAAAAAGTTTGGACTTCAGGTGCTCATTATTCTGATTACGGAATTTTAGTGGTCAGACATGATCCTGACCTTGAAAAACATAAAGGCCTTACGTTCTTCTTTGTTGATATGAAATCACCAGGCATTACTGTAAAACCGATTAAGCAGATTACGGGAACCGCAGGTAGTGGAGCAGGCTTCAATGAAGTTTATTTTGATGATGTAAGAATTCCTGATTCACAAAGACTCGGTGAGATTGGTGATGGCTGGAAAGTTGCTATTACAACATTGATGAATGAAAGGTTAGCGGTTGGAGACGCCAAAGGTGCTGATGTAAATGAGGCGCTTTCACTAGCTAAAGATAAAGATGACTTTGGTCAGCTTATGATTAAAAATCAAGCAGTCAGAGATAAATTGGCTGACTGGTTTTGTGAGGCTAATGGTCTTAAATATACAAAATTTAGAACCATGTCAGCTCTCTCTAAAGGAGAAGCACCGGGTCCAGAAGCTTCAATTACTAAAATAGTTAGTGCAAATAAACTTCAAGCTATTGGTAATTTTGGAATTGACTCTGGTGATATGGCAGGAATGTTAATAGACGAAGAGGATGGTATGAGTTCTTTCCAAGCGGCATGGCTTGGCGCACCAGGACTCAGAATAGCCGGTGGTACGGATGAAATTCTCAAAAATATTATTGCCGAACGAGTATTAGGCCTCCCCCAAGATCCAAGAGCTGATAAGGGATTACCTTTTAAAGATATACCCTCAGGTAAATAATCTTTCATAAATATTTCTAAAGGCAAGTAAGTCATGTCTGATGCCTTTAAAAAATTTACTTTAGAGAACCATCAACTTCAGTGGAAAGACGAACTACCATATTCATTAGATGCTAACGATATTTTTTTTCAAGATGAGGCATTGAATGAGATTGAACATGTATTTATTAAACCCAACAAGATTAAACATCGCTCATCAGTTGAAAAAAATTTAATTGTTGGTGAGATTGGCTTTGGATTTGGGCTAAATTTTCTTTCCACATGCCAAACCTGGATTCAAAATTCAAATGAAGGTCTCCTAACTTATTTGAGTATTGATCATAAAATTGCCTCTCATGATGAGATAAAAAAGCTATTTAAAAAATTTAATGAGCTTAGTGATCTTGAAATAACTTTCTTCGATTGTTTTGAACCTCTTCATCAAGGAATAAATAAATTTTTTTTTCCACAATGGAATATTGAATTAATTTTTTATGTTGGCGATGTGTTAGATGCGATTTCAGATTTAGATAGTAATTTTAAGGTTGATGCATGGTATTTGGATGGCTTTGATCCTAAATTAAATAACGTGATGTGGTCTGATCCTGTTTTAGATTTCATTGAAATGCATTCTTATAAAAATACGACAATATCAACATTTACTGCAGCTGGTTTTGTTAGAAGAGGTCTTACTCAAAGGGGTTTTGAAGTTGAACGAAAAAAAGGTTTCAAATTTAAGAGGCATCACATTACGGGCAGGTACTCAAAACTATATAAAGAGAAAAATCCTAAAAAAATTGCAATTATCGGATCAGGAATAGCAGGATGCTCGACTGCATATCATCTTGCAAAAAATGGTCATATTGTTGACATTTATGAAATAGAGTCAGAAATTTCATCTGGAGCTTCTGGAAATCCTCTGGCAGCGCTTTATCCTCGATTTAATTTAAATAATGAGCCTATCAATCTTTTAAATTTCTTAAGCTTTTATTATGCAGATAGGTTTTATAAGTCTTTGGATTGTGATGGTTATTTTGGAACAGGCATTGGTTTTAAAGCTAGTGATGAAAGAACAGAAAGCTGGGTTAAAAAATTAAAAGCGCTTAACAGAAATGATCTTTTTAGCTTTTCTGATAATCAAAACAAAAGTGGGCTAAAAGATTTCAAAGGAGTAATTTTTAAGCACGGTGGATATTTAGATCCAAAAAAAATCAATCAATCACTAATTTGCAATGAGAATATAAACACTCATCTGTGTCATGAATTTAAAAATTTTGAAATTGAATCATCAGGCATAACCTTAAGATTTGACGATAGCAATAAAAGCACTTATGACTATCTAGTTCTTGCACACGGGTCAGGTTTAATTAATTTCTCAAGTGACTTGTCACTATCTAAGGGGCAATTAGTAGCAACAAAGATCTCGGATTCCATAAAAATGCCTATAAACTCTAGTGGTTACATTCTTCCTGCAAAAGATGGGCTTAATTGGATAGGTGCATCTTATGATAATCAGTTTGAAAACCTCAGCGTTGATAAAGATACACTTAAAAAGATGATCACTTTCCAAGAGGATCAATATGAAGTTAAGAAAAAACTCCATCAGTATAAATCAAGAGCACAGATAAGAACTATCTCGAAGAATAAGTTACCAATAGCAGGAAAATATAAACAAAATGAAAAAATCTTTATGCTGGGAGGGCTTGGATCTAGAGGCTTTTGCTACGGTCCCATATTAGGAGACCATGTAGCCAATATGATTGATGAAAGCATAAGCCCATTAGAAAAAAATATTGCCGAAAGTCTGATGTCAAAAAACTTTAAATAGTCTCAAGAACTAAACCAACTAAGTTTTCAGCTTTTTCAACATTTGATGGCTCAAAAACTGAGCCTGGTCTCCACCTTGTTAATCCTGTCCATAAAGTTTGATCAGCTGCCTTATCAAAGATAGATATTCGTAAATAATATTCATCAATTGATCGAATACGATTAAGGTCATAAGGTGATCGATAGTAATAAGGATATCGATAATAATTACCATCATCACGAACAAATTCTTCTGAGCTAACTGAGATATTTACAAGTAGATTAGCTTGATCTGAAATAATATTTCCTCGATCTGTTAAATTTGACTTGATAGCTTCTTTAATCAGATCAACAAAAATCGGATCTACTTTTGCGGGGACATCACCTTCAAGAATTACATTTAATGAAGCATCTAATGGTAAGCTATAAGCATCAATTGAGTTTGTTTTTAAGTAAGGTTGGGCGGTGCAACTGAGCAAAAATATAGTTGCGAGAGCATAAAAGGCTATAGACTGAAATTTCATAATTTAAATAAAAGTTAATTGATTTTTTATTATAATATTTTACTCAAAATTTTCTAAATATTTAAAATGTTTGAACTTATAAATAGTAAAAAAGTTGATCTATTAAATCTCAGTGCAGACCTTTACGAGCACTCCAAATTTAAAACAAAACATTTACATCTTGCATCGGATAACACGGAAAAGGTTTTTATGGTTGCATTTAAAACAGTACCGGAAGATTCTACAGGCGTTGCACATATCCTTGAACATACAGCATTATGTGGATCAAAAAATTTTCCAGTGAGGGATCCATTTTTTATGATGTTAAGGCGCTCAATTAATACATTCATGAACGCATTTACATCTAGTGATTGGACGGCCTATCCATTTGCTACCCAAAATCCCAAAGATTTTGAGAATCTTTTGAAGGTTTACACAGATGCAGCATTTTTTCCAAATCTTGATGAATTAGACTTTTATCAAGAAGGTCATAGACTTGATATAAACGATAAAGATGAATTAGAAATCAAGGGCGTTGTTTACAATGAAATGAAGGGAGCAATGAGCGCTCCAAGTTCTCAACTTTGGCATGGAATGACTAAGCACCTTTTTCCAGGAACAACTTATCAGTTTAATAGCGGTGGTGATCCCAAGGATATATTAAACCTTACACATTTAGATCTAGTTAACTTTCATAGAAGTCACTATCATCCAACGAATGCATCATTTTATTCATTTGGTGATATGAACGTAGATGAATTGCAGATGTACCTAGAAGAGAATGTAATGAGTCAATTTAATCCGTTAGACTCGGCATTAAGTGTTCCATTAGCTAAGAAATTTGATTCTCCAAAATACTCTTTTGAGGACTATCAACCTTCTGAATCAAAACAAGCAAATAATCATGTTGTTGTTAGTTGGCTGCTCGGAAAAAGTTATAACTCTTTTAATTTATTAGAAAAATATTTTTTAACCAGTCTTCTAATTGATAACTCATCTTCACCGCTACGCCAAGCCCTTGAAACCTCTGATCTAGGTTCTGCTACATCTCCTATTATGGGCCTTGAACCGAGCAATAAAGAGCTTGTTTTTACGGTTGGGCTTGAGGGTGTCATGCCAAATAAAGCTAAAGATATTGAAAAGTTAGTTCTGGATACAATTAAATCGACACTTAATGGTGGGATATCTCAGTCTAAAATAGATGCTGCACTTCACCAGCTTGAGATTAGTCAAAGAGAAATATCTGGAGGAACCATGCCATATGGCTTGCAGCTTATCCTTGGTGCGATGGGTGGATGTATTCATGATGAGGACCCTATTTCACTTCTAGACATTGATGAAAATATTGAGATCTTAAAAAACAAAATTAAAGAAACTGGATACATAGATTCACTTATAAATAATTCATTTATCACTAATAATCACAGGCTCTTATTTGAATTAAAAGCAGATCCTAAATTTAATGATAAGGAGAACCTTTTTTACAAAGAGTATCTAAAGCAAAAGAGTGAAGACCTTGATGAATCAAGCAAAGAGGACCTTAAGAAACTTTCATTAAAACTTGATGCTAGACAAAATCAAGTTGATGACGAATCGATATTGCCAAAAGTAGAAAAAGAAGACATCCCTGCAACAAAGTTATTTCCTAAAGTATCCGGTGATAAAGAAAGAAAATACTACAAAGTTGGTACCAATGGCATTATTTACCATGATTATATCTTTCCTATTAAAAACCTGAATGATCAAGAATTAAGCCTAGCTTCTTTGTATGCTTATTTGCTTACGAATGTTGGTCTAAAGAGAAAAAGTTATGAAGAAATTCAGGAATACCAGTCTCTCATAACAGGCAGTATCAATGCTTCAATAAAATCAGAATTTAATGACATCAATGAAAAGCCATGTCTTTCCTTGGTATTTTCAGCAAAATCTCTCGAAAAAAATGCATCTCAAATGAGGGATCTCATTAGCGAAACTATTAGTCATGTCAGATTTGATGAGAAAAAAAGAATTCAAGAATTAATACAACTTGTCATTGCAAGAAATGAAGCAGCTATTAGCTCTAATGGTCATGGACTAGCAATGGAGTATGCCGCTGGTGGTGTATCGAGTTATGCAGCATTAAATGCATCTATATACGGCATTAAAAAACTTCAAGATATAAAACTTATTATCAGCAAACTTGGAATTGATAAAGGGACAGATGCGATAATTGAAATCCTTAAAAATATTCATATCAAAGTTATAAAAAATCCTGATGAAGTACTTACAATACTCTCAGATGAAACTGCTCTCTCCAACAGATTAACTGTTAATCAGAACGAATATAATTTTCAAGATGAGGTAGTAAAATTCAAAAATGAGACTGCGTGGATTATTCCTTCGCAAGTCAATTACTGTGCAGAGATCTTTAAAGGAGTAAATTTCCTTCATGGTGATGCACCTAAACTTTCTCTTCTTGGGGCTGTACTTAGAAATGGATACTTGCATACTGCGATAAGAGAAAAAGGTGGTGCTTATGGAGCCGGTGCGATGCATGATTCTAGTACTGGAGTTTTCAAGTTCTTTTCATACAGAGATCCCAATTGTCTTAACACCTTTGAAGAGTTCCAAAAATCAATTAATTGGTTAAAAAATAATCTGAAAGAAAAGCATCTTGATGAGGCTGTTCTAAATGTTATATCGGGTGTTGATAAGCCATTATCACCTGCAGGAGAGGCAAGATCAGATTTTTATCAAAACCGAATAGGAATAACCCACGCAATGCGATTAGATTTTAGAAATAATATATTAAACACAAAGCTTAATGATCTTTATGATGTAGCAGAAAAATATCTTATTAAAAAATCATTTAAGTCAGTGATCGGTAGTAAGGATTTTGAGTCCGACTTTAAAAATCTTGAATTTGTTCAAGAAGAATTAAATTAGAATATAAAGAATCTCTTTTTCTTAAGATCCTCAGCGCAACCCCAATATTGTTTCTGATACATTTCTGATCTTTTTTGAACCCGACTTGCAACATCCATTAACCATGGTTTTTTTCGGTAGGTTCTATCACTATAGCCTTTATAACCCTCGTGATAAGCTAAGTATAGACCTCTAGCATCATTCTTCTTAAATCCATTGAAAAATCCTTTATTTGCGTACCAACCGATAAAGTCAGCACTGTCAGAAAAGTTACTTCTGCTTGCAAATTGATTTGAAGTTTCTTCTTTATAATCATTCCATGTTGAGGACAAGGCTTGTGAATATCCTTTTGCACTTGAAGGTCTGAACCACGGGATAAAACCTAATAATTCTTCTCTTTCTGGCTTAGCGTTACCCTTAAAACTTGATTCCTGAAAAACAAATGACATTAAGACATAAGGCGGAAGCTTCCATCTTTTTTCAGTTCTAATTGCAGCTTTATACCAGCCTCTCTTCTCTTGAAAAATATTACAAATATTATCAGGATTATCTGGAGGGCTCGAGACGCAGCCTACTAGTGCAAAAGATATAGAAAGGATTATTAAATTATTTTTCATTTAAAAATTCTGATATTTCATCTTCATTGATAATTTTAACCCCAAGTTGATTTGCTTTTGCTAATTTTGATCCTGCATTTGAGCCAACTATAAGATAGTTAGTTTTAGCTGAAACAGATGAAGAAACCTTTACACCTTTGCTAAGTAAAAGATTTTTTAATTCATCTCTTTTAAGCTTTTTCAATGTCCCTGTAATTACAATTGTCTTTTCAAATAAATAGTTATCTTGATCGATTAAATTAGGATTTTTTATTGTTAAATGTGGCAATAATTCTTTGACCATATTTTTACAATAATTGTCTTCAAAAAATTGCATGATATTTGAAGCTACTCTAGGACCAATATCCTGAAGTGTTATGAGCTCTTCAAAAGATGTAGACATTAAATTATCAATACTCTTAAAGAAGTTTGATAAATTTCTTGCAGTGGTCTCACCTACCTCCTCTATACCAAGTCCAAAAATTAAGCGGTGCAACTCAATATTCCTTGAGGAATTAATTGAATGAATTAAATTTTCGGTAGATTTCAGACCAAAACCCTCTAACTTCTCAATCTTTTTAGCATAATTTTCTAAAGAGAAAATATCTTGTACATCCTTAAGATAGCCTAGCTCTAAAAAACGATTAATTATTTCTTTGCCCAGACCCTCTATATCAAAGGCCTTACGTGAAACAAAGTGATAGAAGGAGCCTCGGATTCTTCCATTGCATGATCTTCCGCCCATACACTTGAGAAAGGCAGCTCTTTCATCAACTTTGTGGAGTGAATAGCCCTTATTAGCATTTTTTATAAAATCGTTGGCTTCATAAATTGAATCAAATTTCTTTATTAATTCTTTATCCTCTCTTACTTCCCACGACTCAGCATGATTTAAGGTAGCTTCTGATCCACACTCACATAGTTTTGGAAGTTTTATTTTTGGTGCTCTATTTTTATCTTTTGCAATCACTTTGATAATTTGAGGAATTACATCACCTGCTCGCTTTATAACAACAGTATCACCAGGTCTAGGGTCAAGACGCTCAAGCTCATCAACATTGTGTAGAGTACAATTACTAACATTAACTCCTCCAACAAAAACCTTTTCAAGTTTTGCCACTGGAGTAATTACTCCCGTTCTCCCTAATTGAAAATTTATGTCAATAATTTTTGTTTTAGCTTCCTCAGCTGGGAATTTTCGTGCAATTGCCCATCTTGGAGATCTTGCAATTTCTCCAATCTCATTCTGGTCACTGAGATTATTTACCTTATAGACAACTCCATCTATTTCATAATTTAATGATGCACGATTTTTATCAATTTTCTCAAAATATTTAATGCAATGATGAAGATTATTGGCAATAGCATTTAAAGGATTAACTGGAAGTCCCCAACTTTTAAATTTTTTAAATATCTCTTCTTGACTAGAGAATGAAATACCTTGAATTATCCCTACTCCGTGAGCGAAAAAATGAAGTGGTCTAGTCTTGGTTATTTTAGGATCTAGTTGTCGCAAGCTTCCCGATGCAGCATTTCTTGGATTAGAAAATAATTTATTACCGTCTTTTTCCTGGAGTTTATTTAATCTTGCAAATTCATCTTTGGGCATAAATATTTCACCCCTGACTTCAAGAATCTCTGGAATATCCTTCGAACCAATTAACTTTAATGGAATAGAATTTATTGTTCTAACATTTGAAGTAATATTTTCACCGGTCTCTCCGTCACCTCTCGTTGCTCCAATCTCAAGAGTGCCACTGAGGTATGTTAATGAGACAGCTGCTCCATCAATCTTTGGTTCACAAAAATACTTTGCTTGAGCTGCACTATTTAAAGATTTTTTTACCCTCTGATCAAAGTCAAAAAACTCCTCATCACTAAAACAATTACTTAATGAAAGCATATTTTTAGCATGCTGATGTGTGTTGAATGCAGTGGCAGGCGTAATTCCTACTCTTTGACTTGGCGATTCTGGGCTTATCCATTTTGGATATTTTTTTTCGAGATGTATTAATTTTAAGAATAAAGAATCATATTCTGCATCTGAAATCTCGGGATTATCTAAAACATAATAGTTATGATCATGTTTTCTGATTTCAGCTTTTAAAAGCTCATAGTCCTTAATTGAGTCGGTCATACTTGATTTAATTTACTCACTGGATAAGACTTTTCTTGCAATATCCTGCTTGCATACGTCCTAAAGTGCTCAATCATTTGTTTTGAAAGAAGATTATTCTTACTATCAGTAATGTTAGCCTCGAGACTCTCGGATATAAGGCTGAGCGTCTTTATCATTAACTCAAGACTACTCATGGGATCATTACTCTTGAGTAAATCAATTGCAGCAATAAGAGTATTGGTTTGTGTTTTTTTTTCTAGGCTGCCGGGATGAAATTTATTTGCTAGTCTAAAAACCTCCTCTAAAGAATGGTTATAGAAAACAAAAAAACCATCAGCCGCCTTAAATTTAAGATTTTTTAAAAGCTCGAAAACTTGTTCCATATCAAAATTTGAACCATCGATTGAGTGCAGCTGCATTATTATTAACTCTTGATTAGAAGAATCACTTTCATCAGAGTCGAGGTTTAATGACCCTTGTTTTAATTCTGCATTTAAGTCTAAATTACTAGTATTCTCAAAAATTTCTTTTCTGTTTATTCTGGTCTTTAAAAAAAAGTAAATTACTGAAAGCGAAATGCTAAAGCCAATTCCGATTAGAAAAATCTGAAGGTTTGTCAGCATTAAGAGGCAGCAAGCTCAAGCGCTTCACTTACATCAACGGATACAACTCTCGAAACACCAGCCTCTTGCATTGTAATCCCCATGAGATGATCACTTTGCTCCATCGAGATCTTATTATGCGTAATAAATATAAATTGGACTTCAGGTGACATTGATTCAACCATATTTACAAACCGGGTAGTATTTAGATCGTCTAATGGAGCATCAACCTCATCAAGCATGCAAAACGGTGCAGGATTGAGTTTAAACAAAGCAAAAACTAGTGAAAGTGCAGTTAAAGCTTTTTCGCCGCCAGAAAGTTGAGAAATATTTGAATTCTTCTTACCAGGAGGTGTTGCCATAAGAGCAACTCCACTCGAAAGTGCATCACCTTCTAAAAGTCTTAGCTCAGCTTTACCACCCCCAAAGAGTGTAGGAAAAATTTCAGATATTTTTTCATTCACTGCCTTAAAGCTTGATTCAAATTTAGATCTTGATTCATTATCAATTTTTTGAATAGCTATCTGCAATTTATCTAACGCATCATTAAGATCATTGATTTGGCGGTCCAACTCTAGCATCCTTTCTGATTCAGACTTAATTTCTTCTGGAGCGGCCAAATTTATTGCTCCTAAAGAGGTAATTTTATTTTGTACAGAATTTAGATCGCTTTCCAAGCCATCAAGTGAAAGATTGTTATAGTCGGTGGGATCTAATTTCTCAACATTAATGTTATTTTTTTCTAGTAATTTTGATGAGTTTTCTAAATTTATTTCAAAAGTCCTCAAATCAAGTTTATTTTGGTTAATCTTTTCTTCTAAATTCTTTTCATCAATTTGAAGTAATCCTTTCTGGTTTTCTAAGTGATTTATCTCGTCATTGACTTTAGATTGAGCTTGCTTAATTTTTAGCAACCCTGATTCTGATGATGATTTCATCTCAACTTGTTTTGTAAGCAGATCTTGAGTTTCAGATTTCTTCTTGGAAATTTCATCCAGTTTTAGCTCAAGCTCATCTATTCTTTGCTTGAACTCTTGAGCAAAGTCCTTTGTTTGTTCTGAAGCAATATTCAGGACTTTGTGGAGAATCTCTTTTAACTGCAAAGCTAATTCTTTCAATTCGCTTTTGTTAATTGAAGAAATTAATTTATCAAGAATATGAAGAGCTTTCTCTTTCGGCGACAATTCTTCAAAATCAGTGGCTTTTTTCATAGCATCTTCATAAGCCTGATTTGCTTTAAGAATATCGGTTTTTGTATTCGCTTCAGCCGAGGTAAGGTTTTGCAAGCTTTCTTCTAATCGAGCTAACTCAGAACCTACGCCATAAAAGGATTTTTGAGCTTCATCATAAGCAGCAAGAGTATCTTGATGCTCTGTTTTAATCTGATCAATCTTCGATTGAATCGTTAAGACTTCACCGTTAGCTACCTTAAGCTTACTGGTTAAATCTCTGAGACTTAAATTAATCTTATCTCTTTGGGTCTTAGCTGAAAGTGAATTCAATATTGAAATTTTGAGTTTTATGTCTGTTTCTTGAGAACTCAATTCATTATATTTTTCTGCAGCCTTTGCCTGTCTTTCTAAACGACCAATTAAACGCTTAATTTCATCTCTTATATCTTTTACCCTTGAGATGTTCTCTTTAGTTCGTTTAACCTTAGATTCAGTTTCTTTGCGTCTTTCTTTGTACTTGGAAATACCAGCAGCCTCTTCAATATAGATTCTCAAATCCTCAGGTCTTGCTGAGACGATTTTCGAGACCATCCCTTGCTCAATTATTGCGTAACTATTTGGTCCTAGTCCTGTTCCCAAGAAAATATCTTGAACATCCTTACGCCTGACCTTCGCTTTATTTATAAAATAGTTTGATTGACCATCTCTAGTCATTACCCTCTTAACAGATATTTCGTTATATTTTGAATATTCTCCACCCAATTTACCCATTGAGTTGTCAAAGAGTAATTCTATGCTGCACTGACCAGATGCCTTTCTTAATTCTGAACCGTTAAAAATTACATCTGCCATTGACTCGCCTCGGAGATTTTTAGCAGATAACTCGCCAAGAACCCACCTAACTGCGTCAATAATATTTGATTTACCACATCCGTTAGGGCCTACTACAGCTACCATATTTGTGGGGAAGGATATCCTCGTTGGATCAACGAAACTCTTAAAGCCAGCAAGTTTAAGATGTTTAAGCTGCATGTGTAGTTATTTTAAACTATTGTTCCCTTTTAGACCATTCAGAATCACTAATATTTACCTGCCATGGTGCCGCCTCTATGGGCTTAGAAAAGTTAATATTTGACTCGTAATCATAAGTTCCATCATTGCATTTTAGTTCTATAACAAGTGAGGTAGTTTCTTTATTAAGCGCTGCAGATGGTATATCAAAACCTCGAACAACAGCATTGGTCTTATCCAGCATTATGTTATTATTTTTTATATCACTTAAACTATCTGAAGACACAGCTAGTGGTACTAAGGGTCCCTTTTTAAGAAACACTTGTGTGTTAATAGTTCCAGTTATGCATTTAGGTTCATCTATTAAATTAAAGCTAATCAGAACAGATGCCTGAGAATATTCCGGGTATTTGGTATCTCTAAGGTCTGCTAATAAATTAAAAGTATCAACTTGAAACTCTTCTTCCTTAAAGTTTTGATTTATAAACTTTAGTAAACTTTCCGCTGAAATCAGTGAATTATTTGAAATTGCTTCATTTACCTTTTTAGCAATATATAAAAAACTTAATTCTTGGCTCTGCAGCTTTGAAACCTCAGCTAATGCCTCGAAAGAAACATCAGTATTTTCAAAAATTTCTGAATCGATTGAATTTATAAGCTTAACCTCTCTATGAGATCCAATGATTTGATAGCTAGAGAAATAGGAAAAATAAATAAATCCATAGATCAAACTTGCAGATAATAAAACCACTGACTTGTGATTCACTCCTCTTGAAAACAAGTAAAAAAGTATAGGTATGAGAGAGATTACAAATACTAAATACAGCAATCTAAATCCTTTTTTTTAGGGCAAAAAAAATAATGAAGGAAATGAAAAATATTAATGGCATTAACCAGAGAAACAAATTTTCTGAGAATGAAGGATTATAGTCAGACTGCTTGCCATATCTTTGAGTAACAAAATCTTTTATCTCCTGATCAGATTTTTCATCGAGGATCATAAAATAGATTCTATCCTTTAAGTCTTTTGATACCGGTGCATCCGAACTAGCAAGGCTTCCACTGGTGCACTTTGGACACCGAATCTCATCAATCAAGCTGAAAAATCTTTGCTCTTGATAGGAGTCTTTAAATTCATAGATGTCATTACCGAACGAATCTAAATGAAATAAAAAAAATAAAATAATTAAAGATTTTCTAGAAAAAATCTGCAAAATCTTGCCTCCACTTTTCAATATTCAGTTCGCCAATATGTCTTCTAACAATAATGCCATCTTTTAATAGATAAGTTTCAGGTGCACCCGTCACACCTAAATCTAATGCTAATGTTCCATAAAAATCATGTATTGAAATTTCATATGGACTTTTAAAGCTTTTCAGCCAATTTATCGCATCATCTTTATTGTCCTTATAATTCAAACCAATAATGGGAACTCCTTTATCTTTTAAATCAATCAGAAATGGGTGCTCAACTCTGCAGGTAATGCACCAACTTGCCCAAACATTTATAAGATATGTACCAGAGGAAATATCTTTTTTACTTAAAGTTTTGTTATCAAGCGTTTGAAGTTGAAATTCTGGTAACTCTAAATTTAATGGTTGGCTTGCTTCATTTTGACTTTGAGAAATTACATAAGCAAAGAAAACAATTATCGAGATTGGAACTAATAGAAATATATATCTTATTTTGGATTTCATACCACTGCCCTTGATCTTATTAGTATTCCAAGAATCATTAGTAATATAGAAAACCAAATCCATTTAATTAGATAGTTAAACTGGACCCTAAAGGTCCAGCTCCCATCATCAAGCTGTTCGCCAATGTTGATATAAATATCTCTTAAAAATGTGGCTTCAATATCTGTTTCAGATGTAACTTGACCCCGTGTGAAATATTTCCTTTTTTCTGGTGAAAAACTAATTATTTTGTCATGGATCTTCATATTGATTTGAGCAATTATTCGTTGATGATTTGATTCATCCTTTAGGGATAAATCATCAAAACTAATTTCAAGTTCCTCACTGATATATTCCTCATTTACATTTAATTTAAGGTTTTTTTCATAACTAAAAATGGAGTTACCAGCAATAGAAAAAAGTAGTAAGCCAAAGCCTAAATGAGATATTGCGCTCGACCAGTTAATAAATTCCCTATTTACTAAATTCATTAGTAGCTTCAATGCGTATATTAAAATTATAAAAATGCCAGAAAAAAGTCCGATAATTTGGATCAAGCTAACACTGTATTGGTGAAGGCTTTGAACTATAAAAGTTAAAAAACATGATATTAATATTGGAATACCTAATTTGGAAAGTGTTTCTGTGAGCTTCCACTTACGCTGCCATTTAGATTCAACTGATAATGCTATGAAACATGCTGCAATGAAGATCAATGGTGCAAAGATTGTATTATAGTAAGGCGGGCCGATGCTGACTTTTGTAGAATAAAAATATTGCGTAATTAAAGGATATATAACTCCCAGGAAAACTGAAAATATACTCGTAATCATTAGGATATTGTTCAATGAGAGGAATGATTCTTTCGAACCTGATACCACAAGCCTTGAATTTACAATCTTGGTAGACCGGAAACTAAACAAACCAAAGCTTATGAGTGCTATCACTCCAGTGATTAATAACAACGTTAAGCCTCTTTGAGGATCATTGGCAAATGAATGCACGCTATCAATAATCCCAGATCTAACAATGAATGCTCCAAAAAGACTGAGAATAAAGACTGAAAGCCCCAAAAAAAGAGTCCAGGATTTGAGTACGCCTGATTTAGTGGATGCATGAATTGAATGAGTAAAAGCTGTTGCTGCTAACCATGGCATCAGTGCTACATTTTCAACAGGATCCCAAAACCAATAGCCTCCCCAACCAAGCTCATAATAAGCCCACCAACTTCCAAGCCCTATTCCTAATGTTAAGAATGCCCAAGCATAAAGACTCCACTTTTGAATAATAGTTTCCCATCCTTGTCTAAATTCTCCGTCTGCCAAGTAAGCACAGATATAAACAAATGGAACAGCAAAGCCAACATAGCCTAGATATAGCATTGGGGGATGAATTACTAATGCAGGATCTTGAAGAACGGGATTTATATCTCCTCCATTAATTGGAGCAAGTGGCAATATTCTTTCAAAGGGTGATGAGGTTACTAGCAAAAATAACAAAAAGAATAATAAAACCATTGCAGAGAAAAAGATTACATACCTGAATAGATTAGATTGAGTATCTAATCTGTTAACAAATAACCATAACCATATTGAAAGAAACAAGATCCATAAAAACATTGATCCTTCATGAGAACTCCAAATCGATGAAATTTTATAAAAAATAGGTAGATCTGAATTTGAATGCATGGCTATATATTTCACTGAAAAATCATCCATAACTGCCAAGTAGACATATAAAATAAAAGCAGAAATCAAGAAAATCGTTGCAGCATTAAAACAGTTTAAAGAAAGCCTAATTATTGAATCGGTACTACTTAAAGCGTTACTGCTTAAAATTACTAGGAAAGAAAATAAAAACAGACCTGCTGCTAATATTGTAAGCAAATGAGATATCTCAGGAATCATATTATTTGCTTAGTTCCGGTGGCATATAATTTTCATCATGCTTTGCAAAAACTTCTTCGGCAACAAATACGCCGTTACCATCAAAACTTCCTAACATAACTGCTCCGCTATCTTCTTGGAAGAGGTCTGGAGGAATTCCATCAAATTCAATATCTAGATCTTCTTCAAAATCAGTTAATACAAATAAAACCTTTGTATCTTCATACTTGATTGACCCTTTTTTTACCATTCCACCAAGTTTTATTCTTTCTTGAGGAAGATTATTTTTATTTAATTCGCTAGGCGAATAAAATAAGTCTAGTTGTGAGTTCAATGCGGTCAATATCAGGAAAATACCAATAAAGGATGAACCAACTAATAATAAGATATTCTGAAGTCTCTTTTTTCGATGAGGAAGCATTTGAAAAACTATTTCCTAAGCTTATAAAACAAAAAAATAAATGATCCTGATAGCAATGTAATTCCTATTGAATATACAGCCCAGACATAAATACCATGACCATTCATAAAAAGAATATCATCCATAGCTCTTTACCCAATTCCTATTTTTTTCTCTATTAAAAATAATAATTTTACTTACCAAAACTCCCATGGATATTAATACAAAGCCAAATGAGACAATGCAAAGTATTAATGGGTACAACATTGCAGGATCTATAGCTGGATTATCAGTTAAAGTTATCGATGCTGGTTGATGAAGGGTTGACCACCAATCAACAGACTTCTTTATAATTGGTAAATTTACGCATCCTACTATTGTCAAAATAGACATCAAGTTATCAGCCTTATTTTGATTATTAAATGAATCATGTAATGCAATTAGTCCTAAATACATTAAAAAAAGTATTAGGGTCGAAGTTATTCTTGCATCCCATTGCCACCAAGTACCCCAGGTTGGAATACCCCAAACAGATCCAGAAAATAATGCTAAAAAAGTGACTAAGAGGCCTACATATGCAGCAGATTTTGTTAAGTATGCAGCTAATTTTACCTTCCAGATTAGGTATATAGCTGACCAGGCAGCCATTATCCAATATATAAGTTGAGCATATATAGAAGAAGGCACATGCAGATAGATAATACGATATGAATCTCCTTGAACAGCATCAGGAGGCGCAATAAAAATTCCCCAGTACCAACCAGCAATGATCAATACAATGCTAGGGATAAATACAAATAGAAAGTATTTATCACACGTTTCGATATAGGTTTTTGCTGATGCAAATTTATTAATTATTTTATTAGACACTAATCTATATATAAGGCTCTGAATTGCTATTCCAAATGCATTTTGAGTATAAGCGAAGATAAATAAGAAAACATAGGAGTAATAAGAAAGCTAATTCCAAGACAAAGCATTAAAAAACTATCAATACTTGAATTATTTTGTAATAAAGTCATCGATTGCCC